>DASUGV010000148.1:0-15907 GCA_036273835.1 Rhodocyclaceae bacterium | reverse complement strand
CGGCCGCTGATCTCCGCTGCCTGACGCATGGTAGCGATTTCGTTGGCGTCTTTGAACAGGCGCATCTCGTCCAGATGCACGCGCACATCACGCACGTCCGCCGGCGTGCGCACACCACTGCGGGAATTCGCGCGCACTGTGTTCAACGCTTCGACGATGCGGTTGTCCCATAAGCTGTCATGGCCGAGCGAATACCACAGCGCGGGCTGGTTGCCGATCAAATCCGGCAGCTTGGTATTCAACTCTTCGATGCTGAATGCTTCGTTGAAGCCGAAGGTCTCGCGTGCGCCGTCGGGACCGTAGCGAAAGCCGTCCCATATTTCGCGCTCTTCGTGCTTGGCGCGGCAGAACAAAACGCTGCGCACCGTATTCACCGGCGTACCCGCAACTTTGTCGCCTGCGATCAATACCAACACTGACTCCGGCTCGCGAAAACCGGTGAGATAGTAGAAGTAACTGTCGTGACGATACGGAAATTCCGTGTCGCGATTGCGCGGCCGCTCTGGCGCGGTCGGAATGATCGCCACGCCGCCACCTGCCGCAATCAGGCGTTGGCCGAGGCGCGCGCGACGCGCAGCGAATTGCGAAATATCCAATAATGACGAAGGCATAATTTCCGGAGCGTTCATGATCGCCTTATGAATAATAACGTCATGTTAAACCGGATCTTGCGAGGATAGGTGTCGATTATGAGCGTGTGGCCGCTTGTCCCGCATATTGCCTTAAACGTTGGTAGGCACCGTCCGTGATCTTGTGCTCGTGGCAATCACTAGCGGCATCATCGCTGACATTGTCGCGAACAATTGATAAAGAACGCTCTACGTTAAGCAGTTTTTAACGCCGCATCCAGTTCTTTTAGCCGCTCTGGCGTTCCCACATCGACCCAACGGCCCTTGAAGTGCTCGCCGCTCACGAGACTTTTTTCCATCGCGGCGATCAGTATGGGTGCCAGTTGCGCTTTTGTGCCGCCTGCAATGTGCGCAAACAATTCTGGCCGATAGACGCCAATGCCCGCAAAGGTAAGGCGCGGTTCATCGTTGCGGCTGAGCAGGCCGTTTTCTTTGAGCGCGAAGTCGCCCGTCGGGTGATGCGCCGGATTGGCGATCATCGCCAGATGTGCATGTTTGCCTTGCGTGAGCTTGGTGAGGCCACGCATGGCGAAGGATTCGAAATTCAGGTCGCAATAGACGTCGCTGTTGACGACCATGAAAGGGGCGTCGCCGAGCAGAGGCAGCGCCTTGGCAATGCCACCGGCGGTTTCCAGCGCTTCTTCTTCCGGCGAATATTCAACATGCATACCCCAGGGCTTTCCCTTGTCCAGCACGCGCTCGATCATGCGGCCGAGGTAGGCGTGATTTACGACAACGTCATGAAATCCGGCCTTGGCCAACCGTTCCATGGTCCATGCGATGAGGGGTTTGCCGCCGACACGGAGTAAGGGTTTGGGGCATTTATCGGTAAGCGGGCGCATGCGTTCGCCGCGTCCGGCTGCAAGGATCATGACTTTCATTTACGCGTATTGTCCCGGTCGTTGTGATTATCCGCGGCATTCTGCGCCGCGCGTTCATAAGCTTCGACGATGCGGCCCACGAGCGGATGACGCACCACGTCCTCTTTTAGGAAATGCGTGAAGGCAATGCCGCGCACATCGTTCAATATGTGAGCGGCATCGATCAGACCGCTTTTGTGGCCGCGCGGCAGGTCGACCTGCGTGACGTCGCCCGTGACCACGGCTTTGGCACCGATGCCGATGCGCGTGAGAAACATTTTCATCTGTTCGGGCGTGGTGTTTTGCGCTTCATCTAATATGATAAATGAATGATTGAGCGTGCGGCCGCGCATGAAGGCCAGCGGAGCGATTTCGATATGCTGGCGTTCGAAGAGTTTGCCGACGCGATCGAAACCCATCAGGTCGTAGAGCGCGTCATAGAGCGGACGCAGGTAGGGGTCGACTTTTTGTGTCAGATCGCCCGGCAGAAAACCGAGGCGCTCGCCCGCTTCCACGGCTGGGCGCGTGAGGACGATGCGCTCGACTAGCTGACGCTCGAATGCATCCACCGCGCAAGCGACGGCGAGATATGTTTTACCGGTTCCTGCGGGACCGATACCGAAGGTGATGTCGTGTTCCTGGATATTGCGAATGTAGCCGACCTGGCGTGGCGTGCGGCCATGCAAATCGCCCTTGCGCGTGAGCAGGCCGGGCGCGAGACCTTCGGCGGGGCTCTTGCTTTTGACTTCGATTGTGCCAAGCTGAATGTCATCGATGGATAATGGTTCGTGTGCCGCCTCGTAGAAGTGCCGCAAGGCGGCGGCGGCCAGCCGGGTTTGCGCGAGCTCGCCATTGACGCGAAAGTGTTCGCCACGGCGTGCAATGATGACGTCGAAAGCCGTTTCCATTTGGCGCAGGTTTTCATCCAGTGCGCCGCACAAGTTGGCTAGCCGCGCGTTGTCCAGCGGCTGCAGCACGATATCGAGCGGACGGTTTTTCAAAGGCAAGGAACTCGATGCGGATTGGATGTCGAATATTAACGCAGACGGCCGGCATGCAGCCGCCCGAGGCGGATTTGTTGTAATAAGAGTCAAATCCAAGCGCAATCTGCCCGCAATGCTTACGTAAACAAAATGCGTATCATGCGTTTAAGTGTCGTTTTTGAATTCATACAGGAGTGATCATCATGTCAACAGACAAGCAGGATAAGACGCTGACCGAAGCGGAAGCCATGATTGCCGACGCGGAGATGTTTCTCAATGAGATGAGCGATGAGATCGGCAAAGAAAGCGAAGCGGTGCTGGCGCAAGTGAAGGCGCGCTTGAAAGTGGCGCGGCGCAAGCTCGCCGATTTGGAGAAGACGGCGATTGAAAAAACCAAAGTCGTTGCGGAAGCGACAGATGAATACGTGCACGACAATCCGTGGGCTTCCATCGGTATCGCGGCGGCAGCCGGTATGGTCATAGGCATGCTGATCGCGCGAAAATGACAAATGGATTGGCGCCACGGCTGCGTCGCGTGGCCGACAATGCATTCGCGTTGTTGTCCACGCACATTCGGCTGGCCGGTTTGGAATGGCAAGACGAGGTCGAACGCATACTCCGCTATCTGGCCTTGCTGGCGGTGGCCGTGGTGTGCGGCAGCATCGGCTTGGTGTTGCTGGCCTTGCTTGTCGTAGTGCTGTATTGGGACACGCATCGCGTTGCCGCAATGCTGGTGTTGGCGAGCGCATTCATGTTGTCGGCTGCTTTGCTTGTGCTGGGTTTGTGGCGCGCATTGCGGGTCGCCGCGTTGCCGTTCGCGCGGCTGGCGGAAGAAGTGGAGCGCAATCGCCTATTGTTTGCCGCCGAGGTGGGTGCGGATGCAGAAGCGGAAGCGGAAGCGGAAGCGGAAGCGCAGAGCGAGGATGAACGCGGATGAAAATTTCTCGTTATGCAAATGGAATTCTATTCAGAGGCCATCATGTCGACCCGGCGTGAGGCGGAGCGGGAGTTGCTGTTGCTCAAGGCAGAGGTTCATCGCAGGGCTATCCGCCACGAGTTTGCCGGTTTGCGCGACGACGTTGCCGCGTTGTCACCGGTGAAGACCTTGTTCAAAGGCGCGATGCTGCTGATCGGCGCAGGCGGCATCGGTTCGAGAAAGAGCTGGTTGTTGCGCGTCCTGCCCGTTGCCATGTTGTTGCTGAGCCGCTTCAAGAAATCGCGCAACAAGGCCGATTGAAGCCGCGCCGATCGTTATTTATTTGTCATAAATGAGGTCGGATATGATTCAGCTCAGCGGTTTGACCATGGGAGCGTGCAATGCCTCGTCGAGCAAGGCCTCCGCTTCGCTCAGATGGGCGCGCGTTTCCGGCGACTGCCGCTTGTTTTTCAGCGCGTGATCGATGTCGCCGCGTAGCGTGATGGCTTGCGCGCGTGCGAGGCTGCGCATGTCGGCCGGGGTACCCGCATCGGGACGCACGATCAGGTTGGTGAGCCGCTGCAGATAGGCGCGTTGCAGGTTGCGGCGCATCAGATCGATGTCGCTACCCGACTTCAATTCTTCCCAGATGCTTTGCTGCAAGCGTCCGAGCAGTTCCGGTAGTTGGAACGCGTTGCGCTTGTCGGCGCTCATCAGGCCGGACTCCAGGACACGCGTGGTGACGCGATCGGATAAAACCTGATCGAGTACTTTAGTCTGTGCGTTCAGCACACGGCCGAGCACCGGTAGCTCGGGTTCAAAGAGAACCTGCATCGATGCGTTGCCGTCAGCGCGATCAAGCTGATTGGGCACCAGTCGACGCAGCAACGCAGGATCGAATTGAAAGCTATTGGTCGAAAACAAGCCGCGTGCCAACGCATCCAACGCGGCACGCTGCTCGGTTGCCGGTACGGGATTGAAGACCGAGCGATCGGCCGCATCGGTGGCACGCCGCACGCGAATGCCGCCAATCACCTTGGCAAGATTTTGTGCGCTGATCGACAGCATGCCCAAGCTACGCTCGACGCTGCCGCGCGCCTGGCTGACATAGTCGTCTTCGTGCGCGGGTTGAACTGCGAGCCAGTCCCACAGTTCGCGCGAAAGTTTCAGGCGCCGGTCGAAGTACGCGGTGGGATCCGAGCCGAGGTCGAAGCGGCTGCTGTCGGGATCGATCCCGGCCGCCATATTGTCGCCGCCGGCGTCTATGTCAGTGCCATATGCGAGAAACGGATTCGTCGCGCCGCGCGATGCGATGCGCTCAAGTTCGGCACGTTCCTGGTCATGCGGAATTTCCTTGTAGCCGTATTCGATCGCCCAGTAATCGTAAGGCCCCAGCACGGTTTGCACGTAGGCACTCTTAGGTTCGTTGGCAAGGCCGATGTTGCTTGGCGTGTAATCCATAACCGAGGCGGCGATACCATTCTTGGCGACGAAAGCCGGATCGCGCAATTGCGCCGGTGTGTACGCCGCCGATGCGTGGAAGTTGTGCGACAACCCGAGCGTGTGGCCAATCTCGTGCGCGACGACGCTTTTGATCGTGTCTTGCACGAAAGCATCCGCCTCCGGGCTATTGGGCGCGATCTCGCCGCGCGCAATCAGCATATCCATGGAGTTTTGCATGGCGTCGAAAGCTTGTTCGGCGTAGTCGCAGTCTTCATCAGAGCTGCCGCCAAACGACATCGCGGCGAAATGTCCGCTGCGCGTGTTGATGTTCACGCGCGGTTGTGCCGGCGTGCCAGAAACGTCATGCGATAGCTCGTGTCTCGCACCGCGTGTCCAGATATCGGAAATAACGACATCGGCATCGAGAATTTCCCCCGTGCGCGGGTCGGCGTCATTGGGTCCGATCGCCAGAGCATTGTCCACGCCAAGGAACCACTTGACGGATGCATAACCGCGTTCGGCGGTGTCGAACGTGGCGTCGTCCGGCTGCTGTTTAACGACAATGGCATTTTTGAAGCCGATGCGCTCGAAGGCTGCGTTCCACATCAAAATGCCTTCGCGCACGGCGTTGCGGTAACGCTCAGGCACGTTGCGGTCTATCCAATAGACGATGGGCTTCTTGGGTTCGACGAGCGTGGTGTCGTTGCGGGCAGTGTCGTGTGTAGTGCCGTTATTCGGCGAAACCGCTGGCGGGGATTCGGCATCGGCAACCCGCTTGCCGCCGTTTACCGCGCTATCGGAGGATTTTGTTTTTGCGGATGGCGCCTCTTTGTTCTCGTCCTTGACGTCTTTCTTTTCGAGCCGCCAGCGCAGGATGTTGCGCACGCGCGGCGTCGGCGCCAGATCGTCGTGATAATCCCATTGTGTCGTGAAGAAATAACCCACACGCGGATCGGCCACCCGAGGCGTCATCGGTTCGGGCAGCGGCGAGAAACTGTAGTAAAACCCCAATAGCATACTGCGCGGATCTGGCAGAGTGCTTGGCAGCGATACGGCAAAGGCTTGATTGAGTCCCGGCAGCGCGAGGCGGGCGAGTCCGTAATGAGCGCGCACGTTGAAGCCGGTCTCCTCGGACGTGTCGTGTACATCGAGTATCTGGCTGTTGCTGCGATCGAAGCCGTATGGCTGGCGGAACGCTTGCTCGAGACGGGTCGCGGTACCTGAAACATCGGTCAGCACAAAAGCCGTCACGTCGATCAGCACGTCTTTGGTGGTTGTATTCGGCTGGCTGACGATGGGCGCGACGCCGATCAGGCTGTCGGCGAAACCTTGTTCCACGGCGCGTTCCATCGGCTTGTTGCCGGGAGCGATGTAGTTGGTGTTTTTTTCCACCCATTGCACGCGATCATTACCGAAGCGGCGAAATATCGATATGCCCGAATCGACCATCATGCCGCCCCAAATGCCGCGCTCGCCGATGCCTTGAGTGCGAGTGATGGCGTAAAACATGGGCTTATCGAAATCCGTCTCGCGCAGTTCCATGTAAAACGAGTTGTCCTTGCGATAGACCGGCAGGAAGCCGTCGCTACGCGTGGCGTCTTTGATGACGTCGTTGAATGGTTTCAGATTCGGGTTGACGGACGGTGGAGGCGGCGCTGCGGGCCTCACCGTGGGATGCGCGGCGACGGGAACGGCTACCGGGCCGGATTGGCCAGCCACCGGAACGCCGGGCGCCGGCGCTGGCGCGTCGGTAAATTTTGGCGCCACTGCGTTGGCCTGCTGTGCGGCGGTAGGCGTCGAGGCGGAAGGCGTAGCGCACGCGGCGACAATAACAGCTAAGCAGACCGCCCCACATAAATATGCCAAACGAATATATTGGTTGCGAACAGCGCGCGGGGTGTTGTCAATCTGCAAGCAGCGTTTCTCCGCGGAGAGTGTGCGACATGGCTTCCGTAATGCGTACATCGATGAATTGTCCAATCTGCCGTCTGTGGCCAACGAAGTTGACCGTACGGTTGTTATCGGTTTTCCCTGTTAACTCTTGATCGCTTTTCTTGGACAAGCCATCGACCAAAACGCGCTGTACGGAACCGACCATGTGTCGGCTGATGGCATCCGCTTGTTCTTGAATTTTCTTCTGGAGGCGTGCGAGACGTGTTTGCTTGAGCGCGGCGGGCGTGTCGTCGGCGAGATCGGCGGCGGGCGTGCCGGGGCGCGGGCTGAATACGAAACTGTAGGAGTCGTCGAAACCAACGTCTTCGATGAGCTTCATGGTGGCTTCAAAATCGGCTTCGGTTTCGCCCGGAAAGCCAACGATGAAATCGGATGAAAGTGCCAGGTCCGGGCGCGCCGCGCGCAGCTTACGCACGAGGGCCTTGTATTCGAGCGTTGTGTAGCCGCGCTTCATTGCGGCAAGCACACGATCCGACCCGGCTTGCACCGGCAAATGCAAATGGGATACGAGCTTGGGCAGCTTGATGTAAGCGTCGATCACGCGCTGGCTCATTTCGCGCGGATGCGAGGTGGTGTAGCGAATGCGTTCGATGCCGGGAATCTCATGCACGCATTCGAGCAGGAACGCGAAATCCTCGTTGCCGTCTTCGCCCTTGGCGCGGGGTGCGCGCCAGGCATTCACGTTTTGACCTAGCAAGGTGACTTCCTTCACACCTTGTGTGGCGAGATCGGCAATTTCGACGAGGACGTCGTGTAGCGGACGCGATACTTCTTCACCGCGAGTGTAGGGCACGACGCAGAAACTGCAATATTTCGAGCAGCCTTCCATGATCGAAACGAAAGCCTTCGCGCCTTCCACTTTCGCGGGCGGCAGGTTGTCGAACTTTTCGATCTCGGGGAAGCTGATATCAACTTGCGCCAAGCCGCTCTTTTTTCGTTTGGCGATCAAGTCGGGCAGACGATGCAGGGTCTGTGGGCCAAATACGACATCGACATAAGGTGCGCGCTTGACGATGGTGGCGCCTTCCTGGCTTGCGACACAACCGCCGACGCCGATGATCAGATCGGGATTTTCTTGCTTGAGATGCTTGATTCGGCCCAGATCGTGGAACACGCGTTCCTGAGCGTTTTCACGCACCGAGCACGTGTTGAACAAAATGACATCGGCATCAGCGGGATCATTTGTTTTGGAGAGCCCCTCGGCGACTCCCAGCACATCCGCCATTTTGTCCGAGTCGTACTCGTTCATCTGGCAGCCGAATGTGCGGATATACAACTTCTTCATCGTGTTATCAAAGTGCTTGGGTACTACCTACTGGCGGCTTCGGCAGGCGTCAAAATCCAAACGCGGTAAACCGCACCGTTGCTGTCGAGTTGCGCGCGCACTTGATAAGTACCTTGCATCGATTGCGTCAGCATCAGCAGATTGTTTGTATTGCGAATCTGCGCGGCGGGCGATAAATGAAACGGTTTGCCGTTGAGCGTTACGACGCCGTCGCCCACCACTTGCAGTTCCGCGCGTTGTGCATTGGGCGGAATCTTGCGAATGACTGCTTGAGCACTAGATACGCTCAAGTGGAAAGCCGCTAGCAGCGCAATATGCGATGCCAGTAAAAACCTTTTTTTCATGGATTTGAACGCAATGAAAAACATATTTGAAAGAGGGAGCCAATGCTCAGTCATCGATTCGACAAAGTCAATCGCTGCTTACCCAAGCATTTGAATTATCTGAGGTTTGCAAGAGGTTTTCGCTCCTGTTTTTATGAGGCCTTCCTTGACCAGGGCGCGCCGTGCCCTTTAAAATGGCCGGCTTCGTGGTGATGTAGCTCAGATGGTTAGAGCGATGGATTCATAACCCATAGGTCGGCGGTTCGACTCCGCCCATCACCACCAGTCAATCTCCCGCTTCTCTCTTCGTTTTCGAAATCACTGCCAATGATGAGGTGTTCGTCTTTTTTGTCTCGCGTTCATGTTGCTATGCGCGGTGACGAACGTATTCGTCTAGGGCACAATCCGGCAACCGTATAACCGCTTTTGGCGGCAACTGATGTTGCAATGAAATTTGACATTCTCATCGTTGGCGCAGGCTTGTCTGGCGCCAGTCTGGCGTGCGCTCTGCGCGGGAGTCGCTTCCGCGTGGGGCTGTTGGAACGAACTCCGCCGGTACAAACCTCGGACTGGGACACGCGTGTTTATGCGGTGAGCCCGGTGAATGTGGAATTTCTCCAGCGCTGCGGTGGCTGGACGAATCTCGATCCGGCACGCGTGCAGGCCGTCGAACGCATGTCGGTGTACGGCGATACAGACGGAAATCTGGACTTCGGCGCTTATGAATCTGGCATGGAAGCGCTGGCTTGGATCGTCGAAAGCGGCCGCATTGCTTGCGAGTTGTGGGAGACGGCGCGGCGTCAGTCGAACATCGAAATAATTTGCCCTGCCAATCCGAAGGCAATGGAATGGGGCGAAAAAGTGGCGCGGGTGTCGTTGGACGATGGCCGTTTGATCGAAGCCAAGTTGATCGTCGCTGCGGATGGCGCAAATTCGTGGGTGAGGGAGCAGACCGAGCTGACGATCGACGTGAAACCGTATGGCGAGATGGGGGTGGTGGCGAATTTCGCGTGCGAGAAACCGCATTTGAGCACAGCGTTCCAATGGTTTCGCAAAGACGGTGTACTGGCCTATTTGCCTTTGCCCGGAAACCAAGTATCGATTGTCTGGTCCACTGCGCAGGCTTACGCACAAACTTTACTTGGATTGCCGCCGGAAGCTTTAAGCGCACGGGTAGCGGAGGCAGGCCGGCATCGATTGGGCGTTCTGTCACTGCTGTCGTCAGCAGCGGCTTTTCCTTTGCGCCTGATGAAGGTGAGCGATATCGTGGCGCCGCGTCTGGCGCTCATCGGCGATGCTGCGCATACGGTTCATCCTTTGTCGGGACATGGCATCAATCTCGGTTTTCAGGATGCGCGAGTACTTGCCGATAATCTTTTATCGTTGCCGGAGTTCCGCGATTGTGGTGAGCTGGCAGTGTTGAAGCGTTACGCACGATCGCGCGTCGAAGAAGTAAGCGCTATTCAGTTCGCGACGCATGGTTTGAACCGGTTGTTCAAATCCGATTTTGCGCCGCTGGAAGGTTTGCGCAATTTAGGGCTCACTGCAACCGGGCGTGTTCCGTTCTTGCGCGATGCGTTATCGCGCTACGCTGCAGGATTGCTGTAAACGGATTTGTTCTAATGTGTCTGTATTGGGTTGCATAGATATCAGGAGATGGCCTTGAATTCGATGTTTCGACGAATATTGCTCACCACGTTGCTCGCTACGTCTTGCACGTTGATGATTGGTGCAGTGGCGGTTCACGCAGCGGATGACGTGAAGAAAGCCAAAACCAAACCCGTTGCGATGAGTCCTGGTGAAGAGCAGGTGCGCAAAGGGCTGGAGGCGATGACTTCGCCTGGCGCTGTGGAAAGCGTGCGAAAGTCGGGCTACGGCAATTTCTATGAAGTGATGCTCAACAATGGCGAACTGATCTACGCAGACGAGACCGGCAGTTTCTTTTTCACCGGCTCGCTGATCGACATGAAGAACAAGACCAACGTTACCGAGCTACGAGAAGCCGAGCTCTCGAGCATCAATTTTTCGGACTTGCCGCTATCGCAAGCAATCAAGCAAGTGCGCGGAAATGGCAAACGTACCTTGGTGACCTTCGAAGATCCCAATTGCGTGTATTGCAAGAAGCTCGCGAAAGATTTGCAGACGATCAAAGACACGACCATCTATACTTTTTTGATTCCTATCCTCTCGGCAGATTCCGGTGACAAGGCACGCGACGTCTGGTGCTCCGCCGATAAGGCCAAAACCTGGAACGAGTGGATGAACGATGGCAAAGTGCCGCCGACTGCAAACTGCGTAAATCCGATTGCAAGCAATGCGGAGTTGTCCAAGAAAATTCGCATCAAAGGGACGCCCACGCTGTTTCTTGCAGACGGCAGTCGCCTTGGCGGCTACGTATCGCCTGCCGAGCTCGACAAAGCGATGAACGATGCAAGCGAGAAGTTGGCGAAGAAATAACAAACAAAACAATAGTCGAATTTTTAATTGAAGGAAGGGCGCTCGCAGCGCCCTTCTTGCTATTTGCCACCGTGATTCTTCCGCGTTGAAATATCCATTCCCATGTAGGGAATATTAATTGCTGCATATCCGACATCTCGCGACATTCGAGGAGGCCGAATATGAGTACGACAGTCAGCGATTTTCTCTTGCAGCGTCTATATGACTGGGGCATACGGCGAATTTTCGGCTACCCGGGTGACGGCATCAATGGCCTGATGGGCGCTTTCGGCCGTCGCGAGGGTGGATTGGATTTTGTCCAGGTCCGTCACGAAGAGCTCGCAGCTTTCATGGCTTGCGCGCATGCAAAATTTACGGGCGAGGTAGGCGTTTGCATGGCAACGTCGGGGCCAGGCGCGATTCATCTTCTGAACGGCCTTTACGATGCCAAGCTCGATCATCAGCCTGTGGTAGCGATCGTCGGTCAGCAAGCTCGCTCCGCGCTAGGCGGCGACTATCAGCAGGAAGTCGACCTGGCGAGTCTATTCAAGGACGTGGCGCATGAGTTCGTCATCCAGGCGAGCTTGCCGGCACAGATACGACATCTCGTGGATCGCGCGGTACGCATCGCCATCGATCAGCGTACCGTGACCTGCATCATTTTGCCCAATGATTTGCAGGAATTACCTGCGGTGGAGACGCCACCGCGCTTGCACGGCACCGTGCATAGCGGCATAGGCTACACGGCAAGACGCCTGCTGCCTGCCGATGCCGACTTGGTGCGCGCGGCTGAAGTGCTCAATGCTGGCCAACGCGTCGCAATCCTCGTCGGCGCTGGCGCTTTGCATGCGACCGACGAGGTCATCGAAGTGGCTGAGCTGCTCGGCGCGGGTGTCGCCAAGGCACTGCTCGGCAAGGCTGCCGTGCCGGATGATCTGCCGTATGTCACGGGCTCCATTGGGCTGCTTGGCACGCATGCCAGTTGGGAGCTGATGGACAACTGCGACACGCTGCTGATGGTGGGGTCGAGCTTCCCATACTCCGAATTTCTGCCGAAAGAGGGCAAGGCGCGCGGCGTGCAAATCGATATCGATGGCCGCAAACTCGGTCTGCGTTATCCGACGGAAGTTGGTCTCGTTGGCGATGCGCGCGAGACCCTGCGTGCGCTCATTCCGCATCTCAAGCACAAGACAGATCGTAGCTGGCGGCAGAAAATCGAGAAAAACGTAGCGCGCTGGTGGCAGGTGCTAGAGACGCGCGCCATGAACGATGCCAAGCCAATCAACCCGCAGCGCGTCTTCTGGGAATTGTCGCCTCGCCTGCCGGACCGCGTCATTCTCACGGCCGACTCGGGTTCGAGCACCAACTGGTATGCGCGCGATCTGAAAATTCGTCGCGGCATGATGGCGTCATTGTCGGGCGGCCTGGCGACGATGGGGCCCGCAGTGCCATACGCAATCGCCGCCAAATACGCGTATCCGGACCGGCCGGTGATTGCCATCATCGGCGATGGTGCCATGCAGATGAACGGCATCAATGGCCTCATCTCGATCGCACGCGACTGGCAAAAATGGAGCAACCCCTGCCTCGTGGTGCTCGTTCTGAACAATGGCGATCTCAACCAGGTGACCTGGGAGCAGCGCGTCATGGAAGGCGATCCGAAATTCGCCGCTTCGCAAGACCTACCCAAATTCCCTTACGCGGACTATGCCAAGCTCATAGGGTTCGAAGGCATTCGCGTCGACCGCACCGAGGACATCGGACTTGCATGGGATCGTGCATTGAGCGCCGGCAGGCCGGTCCTGCTCGAAATGATCACCGATCCGGACGTGCCGCCCCTGCCGCCACACGTGACGCTCAAGCAAGCCAAGGCTTTTTCATCGGCCATCTATCACCGCGATCAGAATGCCATTGACATCATCATTGCGAGCGCAAAAGAGTGGTGGGCCAGCGTCTTTCCGGATAGGCCCTGAACGATGGCTGAATCTGGCAAGTACGCGGCTGTGGAATCCGTGCGTATCGCCGCTTACAGTATTCCCACCGATGCGCCGGAGTCCGATGGCACGCTTGTCTGGAACGCGACTACGCTGCTTGTCGCGCGGATTCGCGCAGCGGGAATCGACGGTCTCGGTTATGGCTATGCCGATACCGCCACGGCGCGGTTGATCGCCGACAAGCTCGGCCCATTGCTCATCGGCATGGATGCGTTTGACATACCCGCTTGCTGGATCGCCATGCAGCGTGCGATACGCAATCTCGGTCGGCAAGGGATCGCCGCGATGGCTATCTCGGTGCTCGACATTGCTTTGTGGGACTTGAAGGCACGTTGCCTCGACGCATCGCTGGTCACGCTCTTGGGGCGCGTACGGGATTGCATTCCCGCTTACGGCAGCGGCGGCTTTACCAGCTACGACGACGTGCATTTGCGCGCGCAACTGAGCGGCTGGGCCGAGGTGGGGCTTCACGCCGTCAAGATGAAAGTGGGGCGTGACTCGGCACGCGATCATGCACGTGTCATATTTGCACGTGAAGCTGTCGGCAGCGGAGTGGAACTCTTCGTCGATGCCAACGGTGCTTATACCCGCAAGCAGGCACTGATGCTTGCCGAGCAGTTCGCCGTGCAAGGCGTGCGCTGGTTCGAAGAGCCGGTGTCGTCGGACGACCTCGAAGGTCTGCGTCTATTACGCGACCGCGCGCCCGTCGGCATGGACATCGCCGCCGGCGAATACGGTTACGAGTCCAATTATTTCAGTCGCATGCTTTCTGCCGGGGCGGTCGACGTATTGCAGGCAGATGCAACGCGATGCGGCGGTATCACCGGTTTCCTGCAGGCTGACGCATTATGCATTTCGCATTGCACGCCGCTGTCCAGCCACTGCGCGCCGGCATTGCATGTCGCGTTGTGCTGTGCCGCGCAATCTGTCATGCATCTTGAATATTTTCATGACCATGTTCGCATCGAGAACATGTTGTTCGACGGTGTGCCACAGCTTGTCGACGGTTCGCTGGCGCCGCAGACTGCGCGTCCAGGTCTGGGTCTCGATTTCAAGGAACAGGATGCCACATGCTTTCAGGTAATGTAGCGGAACAAAGTCGAACCGCGGCACAAGCGGCGCAGTCGACGGGCCCAAGCGGCACGTTGCCATCGCAACCTTTGCGCTTCTATTCGCGCGACGTCGAGCATATCGACGTGCAGGCGTTGGAGCGTGCGTTGCGCGACGCCATCGTCGTCGCAGGCGGCAAGGCCGAAGTGCGTTTTGACGATGGTAGCCGCGCGTTGTACGCCACCGATGCATCGAACTATCGTCAGGTTCCGATCGGCGTCGTCATTCCCGCATCCTACGACGATGTCATAAGTACCCTTGCTGTGTGCGCACGCTTCGGTGCGCCGGTGTTGTCGCGCGGTGGCGGGACAAGCTTATGCGGGCAGTGTTGCAACGTGGCGGTAGTGATGGATTTTTCGAAGCATCTCAACCGCGTGCTGGAGATCGATCCGCAGCGGCGCATCGCGCGCGTGCAGCCGGGTGTTGTGCTCGACGATTTGCGCGAGCAGGCGAAAAAATTGGGCCTCACCTTCGCGCCCGATCCGGCCACGCATAGCCACAACACGCTGGGTGGCATGATCGGCAACAATTCCTGCGGGCCGCATTCCGTCATGGGAGGCGAGACAGTTCACAACGTCATCGAGCTCGACGTTCTAACCTACGATGGCGTGCGAATGACGCTCGGCGAGACGAGCGATGGGCGCCTTGAAGAAATCCTCCGTGCAGGCGGCCGGCACGCGGAAATCTATCGCGCATTACGCGATTTACAGCAGCGCTATGACAAGGACATTCGAGAGCGCTTCCCGCAGATACCGCGCCGCGTGTCTGGTTACAATCTCGAAGCGCTGTTGCCCGAGCATGGCTTCAATGTCGCGCGCGCGGTGGTCGGTTCCGAAGGCTCCTGTGTCGTCGTACTCGAAGCGACATTGCGTCTGTTGCCCGAACCGAAAGCGCGTTCGTTGCTGGTCCTGGGATATCCGAGTGTGTTCGAAGCAGCCGACCATGTTCCGGAAGTTATGGCGAGCGGGCCGATCGCCGTCGAGGGCATGGATGATCGCTTGATCGCCGATATGAAACACGTGGGCCTGCACACCGATGATGCCGCGCTATTGCCCCAAGGTGAGGGATGGCTGCTGGTCGAGTATGGTGGCGACGGTGAGGATGAGGGCGCGGCAAAGCGAGATGCCGATGGCAAGGCGCACGCACTCATGGAAAAACTCAAGGGCGATTCAAAGCCGCCATCGATGAAGCTCTTCGATGACGCCGAGCAGGAAAAGCATCTTTGGAAAGTACGCGAATCCGGTCTCGGTGCGACGGCTCACGTGCCCAACCAGAAGATCACCTGGGAGGGCTGGGAAGACTCGGCCGTGCCGCCAGAGCGCCTCGGCGAATACTTACGCAAGTTGCGCGCGTTATTCGAAAAATTCGGCTACGCCTGCGACCTGTATGGTCATTTCGGTCAGGGTTGCGTGCATACGCGCATCGACTTCGATCTGGAGACGGCCGAAGGCATTCGCACCTTTCGCGCTTTTCTGAATGAAGCCGCGCATCTCGTCGTCAGTTTGGGCGGGTCGATTTCCGGCGAGCATGGCGATGGGCAATCGAAAGCGGAATTGTTGCCGATCATGTTCGGTGAGTCGCTGATGCAGGCATTCCGCGAGTTCAAGGCAATCTGGGATCCGCGCGGCAAGATGAATCCCGGCAAAGTGATCGATGCCTATCGCGCCGATCAAAATCTGCGCCTGGGCACACACTACAGTCCTCGGAAGATGCATACGCATTTTCACTACAGCGCTGACAATGGCAGTTTCGAACGCTCCATTCTGCGCTGCGTCGGCGTCGGCGAGTGTCGCAAGAAAGGCGGCACGATGTGCCCCAGTTATATGGCCACTGGCGAAGAGATGCATTCGACGCGCGGCCGTGCGCGTCTGCTGTTCGAGATGATCGACGGCGGCGTACTCAAGCGAGGTTGGCAGGAGCCCGCAGTCAAAGAGGCGCTGGACCTGTGCTTGTCATGCAAAGGTTGCAAAGGCGA
>DASUGV010000147.1:0-5751 GCA_036273835.1 Rhodocyclaceae bacterium | reverse complement strand
TGGGCGACACCCGATGCCGCCAAAGCCATCGATCTACTGATGCCTTATCAGAACGTCACAGTATTCTATGGTCATATTCACCAAGAACATCATCATATGACCGGGCACATCGCCCATCACGCCGCCAAGTCGTTGATCTTTCCGCTACCGGTAGCGGGGTCGCAAGCCAAACGCACACCTTTGCCGTGGAACCCGCAACAACCTTATCAAGGTTTGGGTTTCCGCGACGTCGAAGCAGAAGGAAAAAACGCGAAGTTCGATTTGACCGAGCTACCTGTACAGAAGGCATAACGACATGAACCCAACAAGAAGGAAATGGATGACCGTAATCGCTACAAGCGGTCTGGGCATGAGCCTGTTCAGCCGCTTCATCAACGCACAACAAACGGAATCCGATTCGGTGATTCGTATCACGGCGAAGCGATTCGTCTACACCCCTGATACCATCACGCTTAAGAAGGATGTGCCGGTCGTGTTCGAGCTAACATCGGAGGATGTGCTGATGGGATTCAATCTGCCGGACTTCAAAGTGCGCACCGACATCGTACCGCTCAAGACGGCACAAGTTCGCTTCACGCCCGATCGTGTGGGCACCTTCGACTTCTATTGCGACGTATTTTGCGGTTCCGGTCACGAAGAAATGAGTGGCTCGATTATCGTGACAGCCTAGTGCGCATCACATTCGAACGACAGGCTTGAAAAAACGAGTTAATGTAATAGCACCGACGTCAGCATGAAGGTGTTAAACATGGATCGCACAAGACGCAAATGGCTTGCATTGATGACGGGCGGCAGTCTGGGGCTGGGTGCTTTGAGCCGCTTCGTCAAGGCACAGCAAACGGAAACCGTCATTCCCATCCTGGCAAAGAAATTTACCTTCGTGCCGAACGTCATCACGCTTCAGAAAGATGTCCCTGTCGTACTGGCGCTGACATCGGATGAAGTATTGATGGGTTTTGTCGCGGCGGATTTCAAAATACGTACGGACATCGTGCCCGGGAAATCCACCGAGCTTCGCTTCACGCCGGACCGTGTTGGAAAATTCGACTTTTATTGCGATGTTGACTGCGGTATTGGCCACGACGATATGGAAGGTTCTTTCATCGTCGTCGCATGAGGCAGGCCGCCATCGGGGGCGATTATTGGAGGCAGTTCGTTTTCCAGCGTTCGTCGTCGTCATCGTTGTCGAGTTCTTCGAGTAGTTTGTCTAGCAATTCTTCCGGCGGCGCTCCGTCCTCGCCGGCACGGGCAATTATCCCGACGGCTTTTCCAAATGCCGATCGAAACATGCGCTGTCACTAAAGGCATGGGTTGGGTGGCCTTCGGCCGCAAAGCTCATTGGATAGCGAAGGACGTGGGTGTGGGCAATAGCATTGCTTGCACGGTGGCAGCCTTCGGCAGCGATCCGGGAGGAAATCCGGACAGGTGTTCCTCGCGGCAAACCTTCCCGTAATGCCTGTTCCATCCAGCTTTTCCGCAATCCAGAAGCCACGCGCGCTAAAGCTCGGGCGGCCGAGGTCGATACTGCCTAGATGGCCATCGCCACTTGTTCGTCGACAGGGCAGCATCAATGAGCAACGATAAGACTATTCACGTCGGGTTCGTCATGTTCTATCCACGCTTCGGCGCTTTCGTCTGGATGCTGGGTGAAAACTGCTTGCGGACGGAAGCATCGAAACGGGGATGGCAGTTCACGACAGTGCCGGTCTACACCGTCGAGGAGCAAGCGGCCGCGATTGCGCAGCTCGTCGACAGCCATGCTGATGCTATTGTCATAAAACCCATGGCACGCGATAACCGTGCCATATCGGAAGCCTTGCTCAAAGCTCAGGCGGCGAATATTCCGGTGGTCAGTCTGGATTCTCCGCTGGCCGATGATGCACTGTTGTGTACTGTGGGTTCGGATAGCGCGAAGGGACAGGAGATTACCGCCGAACATGTTCTGGCGCATTTGGGCCATCGTGGCAGGGTGGCGTATTTTCAAGGCGACGAACGTGTCCCGTCGGGTATCGCCCGCACCGAAAGTTTTCATCGTACGGTGAAAAAATATCCTAAGGTCGTTGTGGCATACGAGTCCATGCTCAATTGGCTTGGCCCCATTTCACGGCGCATACAGGGTGGCCATTTCATGCGCGAAGCGTTGATCCGGGAGCCCAATCTGGATGCGGTCATCTCGGCGACCGATGAAGGAGCGCTGGGCGCAATAGACGTGCTGGCCGAACTGGGTTTGTCCAGAAAAATTATCGTCGGCGGATTCGACGGTATTCCGGAAGCATTGTTGGCGGTGAAGAATGGACAGATGCTGGCAACCGTACGCCAGTTGCCGAGCGTTATTGCCGTTCGCATATTGGATTGCATTGAAGCGGCGTTTCGTGGCGAAAAGATTCCGAAGCTTGTGTATGTCGACATCGATTTGATTACCGCTGACAAGGTCGACAGCTCGGCGCTCGATTCTTTGATGCTGATCCCCGGCTTGATTCATCACCTTGCCTCCAATCACGAAGAGCAACGTCAGCTTCAGCAAGCGGTGATTACCACCCAGCACAATATTCTGCAAACCGTTGCGGCGGTCTCAAGCGCCGTCAGTAGCATCCGCGAGCCCGAGGCCATGATGCAACAAGTCGTCGACTTGCTCGGCGAACGTTTCGATCTCTATCGCGCAACCTTGTATACCGTTGCCTCGCAGAGCGCCGATGTTTCGGCACTTGCGCTGCGCGCGACGCATGGCGCCGCGATGACGGTCGGCTTGAAGCCCGAGCCTCAAGCTTGTTCGTTGGTCGATGAGTGCGTGCGCAGCGGGGAAACTCGTAGCGCTGCCTGCGGCACGTCTGGAACGGATATGCTATTTGAATTGGCATTGCCGTTGAAATCGGCGGAGCGGATCATTGGATGCATCGATTTGCTGAGCACCAACGCTCGCGCTTTCGATGCCGATACGTTATCAATTCTTGAAGCCATTGCGCATCAAGTCACGATTGCCATCGACAACGCCACTCTCTATCAGGAAACCATTCTGAGCGCCAAACACCAGCATGAAAGCCAGGAGAGACTGCTCATCGCGGAAAAAATGGCATCGCTCGGCCGCCTCACAGCAGGTATCGCACACGAAATGAATACGCCGCTAGCGGCGGTGCGCTCGGCCGTGCTGGAAACCGAAACCCTGGTCAAGGAATATCGCGATGCCATCGGAGACACCACTGTCAACGACGATGATCACCGCGAAATCGCCGATGAAATGTCCAAGGCTTTGCATCTTGCATCAAGTGCCGCCGAACGGGCGGCAAGCTTCGTCAAAGGAGTCAAATCGCAAACGCGCGATTTGAATGCGCAGCAACTGGTCAATTTCAATGCCGTAACGGTGATCAAGGAAGCAATCTTGCTGCTCAGTCACGCGCTGCGTCAGGGAAAATGCTCCACGCATTTTCAGTCGGATTCCGAATTGATGGAGATCATGGGATCGCCCAGCAGGCTGGCGCAGGTTGTGACCAATCTGATTACCAACGCGATCGACGCCACGGCCGACGGTGGTGGCGGGCAGATTGATATTTCGCTGAAGCGCGAAGAGACGTATGTGGTATTGAAAGTAAGCGACAAGGGCTGCGGTATTCCACCGGACGTTCTGCCGAAGATTTTCGATCCGATGTTCACGACCAAACCATTCGGCATGGGCACGGGACTGGGAATGACCATTGTGCATGATGTCGTGACGGGCGACTTCAATGGCACCGTGGAGATCGACAGCAAGGTCGGCAAAGGTACGACTTTCACGATCCGATTGGCATGTATGCCTCCGGCCGCAAAGCACTAAGTCACGGCACGAGTGAGCCGGCTCGCGAAATAAATTCTAGTCGAACGGCTTCCACTGTAACGACTCGCTGTTGACGATGCGGCCTCCACCTGCGCGCTTGGCCTTGTACAAGGCTTGATCCGCCTCGTGAATGAATATCTTTGCCATTTCTTCGAAATATGACGGAGGAATGGGGCGCGGAACGCTTTCCGAAGCGAAGTCCTGCGCTTGCAGCACGCACATGCCGATACTGCCCAGGACCGGCATGTCGCCGCCGGGACTTGTCACGACCTTGCCTTCCAGAAACTCGAATATGCGTTTGGCAACGACATCGCCGCCGATGGCACCGGGTTCGCGCAGCACGATCGCAAATTCATCGCCGCCATACCGGCCGCATATGTCGGTGTCGCGCAATGCTTTTCGTAAGACCTTGCCCATTATTGCCAACGCGCGATCGCCACCCAGGTGGCCGGCAGAATCGTTGATCTCCTTGAGCTTGTCCATATCGACCATCAGGATGGACAAGGGACGTTTTGTCCTGAACGCGGCGCGCATTTCGCGCAGCAACCATTGTTCGAAAAAGCGTCGGACATATACGCCGGTCAGCGGATCGAGCGTTGCCATTTCGTAGAGCTGCGAATTCTGAATCGCCACCGCCGCCTGGTTGGCGAATACCTGCAATAGCTCCATGTCGCGCTGTTGATTGACGGTACGATCGAGATAGACCACACCGATCACAACATTGCCGACACACAATGGAACGATAGTCGCCGAATCGATAACGCGAATTGCTTGTTGCTGTAAGGTGGTCCGCACGTTCTCGAATTCTTCTTCGGCAAGACATTCGGCAACATTCTTGCAGCCGGCAAAACGTCCTGTGCTGGCATGGATGGAGAGCTCGATTTCGTCTACTACGATAGCGAGGAAACCTTCCGATTCCTCTGGATCCGTGCGCCGTATATTTCGTGGATCGATCGCGAGAAAAGAATTGGCGTTACCGAGCAAACCCGCAACTTGCAGGATGATGCCTTGCAAAAGGTCATCCAAAGGTTGAATCTTATGCAGCTCCGGTGTGGCATTGAGGATGTAGCGCAGTCCTTGCCGACTGTTCTGCAGTAACTGTACGGTGTAGGCGGACTTGAGGCCGATATCCGTCCACATCAACAATTTTTCCGGGCCTTCGCTCTTGTCGTGATAGCCCTGAATGTCGAGCCGCTTGAGCAATTCGCGCGGCGGCTGTTCGCTGGCATAGCCGGTTTGTAGAATGACCTGCGTATAAGTATTGAACTTGCGTAACTCCAATACGGTTTCTTCACCTGTCATGCCGGGCATGAAGTAGTCCAGCAGCAGCAGATCGACGTGTTGCTCCTTGAGTACCTCCAGCGCCTTGGCGCCGCTGTCCGCCCACAAGACTGTGTGACCCTCGCGTTCGAGCAAGGTCACTGTGGCATGAGCATAGTCCGCATCGTCTTCCGCGAGCAGGATGATCCAGTTGGACGCGTTGCCAGTCTTCGACTTACGAGCCATGCAAAATCTCCTGTGCGCGGAACACAATCGAGGACATTTCCGCTTGTTGCATGATGTGCGTTCCTGCGCCGCCGGAATGCTTACTGCAATACCTGCTATTGTCTAACGGCGGCGCAGCTTGTTACTCAATACATTGCGTCAAAAATTGTTGCATTACACACTGAAGACAGCCGTGAAAGCAACAATATGCAATCTTAATATACCTTGCCGAGATAATCTTGCTTGCCGATTTCGACGCCGCAATGACGAAGGATGGCGTAGGTCGTGGTGATGTGGAAGTAGAGATTGGGCAGAACGAAGGTTAATAAGTACGGCAGACCTTGAAAGCTTACTTCCTTACTGCGCAGTTGAAGGGTAATGCTCTTGTCCTCGGTGCCATCGATTTGCGCGGGCTTGAAAGTTTCCAGATAAGCGACGGTTTTTCGAATGCGGGCCGC
>DASUGV010000146.1:0-11124 GCA_036273835.1 Rhodocyclaceae bacterium | reverse complement strand
CCGATGGTCAGTTCAAGGTCGTGTGGCAAACACCGGGGCCGATCAAGGCACAACCGTGGAGTCCATACATTCCTGAAGACAAGGGCAAGAAGGACGAACCGGAGAAAATGTAAGGCGAAAGATGAGGGATGGCACAGCAGCCCATGTGCTTTGCGCCATCCCGTTCATTCGGTCCGATGTTTGCGAGGTCGTGTCGGCGGCCTCTTCCGATAATGCCACTGACATAATGACAACACCATCGTTCCACCGCAGCGCCGGCATCGCTCATGCAGTACTGGGGGTACTGCTATGTGCGCTCAACACCCTTGCCGTTGCCAAACCTTCTCCGGCGTTGATCCTCAAGCTGGCGACTGGCGACAACGACGCGAAAATCGAAGTCCTCGACGCCATCGCCGCAAGCGCAGACCCCGACTCACTACCGTTGCTTCAGGCGCTCTCGGACGACAATTTGAAAGTCTCCGGTGGCAAACAGGTGCTCATTGTCGATGGAGACAAAGTCATCGACGCCGTCAGTAGCGCAACGTTGCCCGCGCTGCCTGAAGATGCCGTCGACGTAGTCGCTAACAATCGCGTCACCGATGCGCTGGAAAATGCGATGGCCGCTCTGAATCTCAGTTCGCCGGATACGCAGAAGCGTCTCGATGCGGTCAAAAAATTGCAGGACTCATCCAATGAAGCTTTTATTCCGCTGCTCGACAAGGCGCTGAAAACCGAAAAGAACGAACGCATTGCAAAACTGTTGCGGCTCGCGCAAGCCTCAGCACAATTGCATAACAAGGACAAGGTTGTGCGCCTGGCGGCCATTGCAACGCTTGGTGCCAGCGACGATCCGGCGATGAAGCAACTGCTGGCCGGTTTGCTGGAAAAAGATGGCGCGCAATTCAAGGAGCCCGACGAGAATGTACGCGTCGCCGCCCAACAAGGCATCGATGCCATCGATGCACGTCTGAAACGCGGCGAGTGGCTAGGCAGCATTTTCACCGGCATCTCGCTCGGAAGTATCTTGCTGCTGGCAGCGCTGGGACTGGCAATAACCTACGGCCTGATGGGCGTGATCAACATGGCGCACGGCGAACTCATCATGATCGGTGCATATGCCACTTTTCTCACGCAGAATACCGTCCGCGCGCACTTTCCTGGTTTGCTTGAATTCTATCCGTTACTCGCTATTCCAGTGTCATTCTTGGTCTCGGCGCTGATCGGTGTGCTGATGGAACGCGTCGTCATCCGCCATCTCTATGGCCGGCCGCTCGAAACATTACTTGCCACATGGGGCATCAGCCTGATGCTGATACAGTTGGTGCGTTCTATATTCGGCGCAGAAAACGTACTGGTAGAGAACCCTCAGTGGCTCTCGGGCGGCATACAGGTTGCAAGCAATTTGATACTGCCCTGGAACCGGCTGGCGATCATCGCCTTTGCCACGCTCGTCGTGATCGGCATGACGCTCATTCTTACCACGACGCGCCTCGGACTGTTCGTACGCGCGGTAACGCAGAATCGCCAGATGGCAAGCTGCGTCGGCGTCGCTACACCGCTTGTCGATACCATCGCATTTGGATTGGGCGCAGGCATCGCCGGTCTCGCTGGCTGCGCTTTGTCGCAGGTCGGCAACGTCGGGCCTGAGTTGGGACAGAGCTACATCGTCGACTCATTCATGGTGGTCGTACTCGGCGGAGTCGGTCAGATTGCGGGAACAATCTATGCCGCGCTCGGCCTCGGTGTTCTCAATAAGTTCATGGAAATTCAGACCGGCGCCGTGCTGGCGAAAATTGCCATCCTTGTTTTCATCATCGTCTTCATCCAGAAGCGCCCGCAGGGCCTATTCGCGGTGAAAGGCAGATTTGTCGATGCGTAATACTCATTTCTCATATGCGAGTGCCCGCACAGCGGGTGTATCGGGGGGTGGGTTCGCGACAGTCGATTCGTTTTGGCACTTAGTCGATACGCCCATGACAAATACGTATCGGCTCGCGAGCATGCAACCGTACGACATAGTTGAGCCAGCATGAACAAAACACTCGTCGAACGACTCTTCGGGCCCAAGGGCTGGACACTGCTGGGAGTATTTGCGGTAGTCACGCTGGTTCTCGTGCCGATCCTGAATCTGGCAGTACCGGAAAGTAGCGCCCTTCATTTGTCCACCTACTGGGTCGGACTGACCGGCAAGATCATGTGCTACGCAATCGTCGCGCTGGCAATGGATCTGGTGTGGGGTTACACCGGCATCCTCAGCCTGGGACACGGCGTTTTCTTCGCGCTCGGCGGCTATGCCATGGGCATGTATTTGATGCGTGCGATCGGCCGTGAAGGCAACTATCAGAGCGACCTGCCGGACTTCATGGTGTTCCTCGACTGGAAGGAGCTACCCTGGTATTGGCACGGCACCGAACACTTTCTTTACGCCCTGCTGCTGATCCTGATCGTTCCCGGTCTGCTGGCGCTCATCTTCGGTTTCTTCGCCTTCCGCTCGCGCATCAAGGGCGTGTACTTCTCCATCATTACGCAAGCGCTGACCTTCGCAACGATGCTGCTGTTCTTTCGCAATGAAACGGGCTTTGGCGGCAACAACGGCTTTACGGATTTCAAGCGCATTTTAGGCTTTCACGTTACTTCGCCGCAGACACGCATCGTGCTGTTTGCACTGACTGCAACACTACTGATCGGCTTTTTGCTGCTGGGGCGCTACATCGTCACCTCCAAACTCGGGCGGGTGCTTGCAGCCATCCGCGATGCCGAATCGCGTGTCATGTTCTGCGGCTACAACCCTCTGCCCTACAAGTTGTTTATCTGGACCGTGTCGGCTGCCATTTGCTCGATTGCCGGTGCATTGTTTGTGCCGCAAGTCGGCATCATCAACCCGAGCGAGATGTCGCCGGCCAACTCCATCGAGATTGCAATCTGGGTGGCAGTCGGAGGACGCGGCACACTGGTCGGGCCACTGATCGGCGCAGGGCTCATCAACGGCATTAAGAGCTGGTTCACCGTCGCCTTCCCCGAATATTGGCTGTACTTCCTCGGCCTGATATTCATTCTGGTTACCTTGTATTTGCCCAAAGGCGTAATCGGCCTAATAAGAAAACACGAGGCGCGATCATGAATGCAGCAATCGGCGCCGGCACCCGCGACGACAATGTCATACACCTGTCCGGCAGCGAAGGTATTTCCGATCGCGCTACGGGACTGGAACGCCCAACCGACCCGACGCAGCTCGATACGCGCCACGGCCCCATTCTTTATCTCGATGGCATTACGGTTAGCTTTGACGGCTTCAAGGCAATCGACAACTTGATGCTCACGATCGACCGTGGCGAGCTACGTTGTGTCATCGGCCCTAACGGCGCCGGCAAAACGACGATGATGGATGTGATCACCGGCAAGACGCGGCCCGATTCGGGCACTGCCTTCTTCGGCCAGACCATCGACCTGACGCGCCTAAACGAGGCGCAGATCGCACATATCGGCATCGGCCGGAAATTTCAGAAACCCACTGTCTTCGAACATCTGTCGGTATTCGAAAATCTAGAACTGGCGATGAAAACCGACAAAGGCATTTGGGCCAGCCTGCGTGCAAAATTGAACGGCATGGAACGCGACAAGATCGACGCGAAACTCGAGCTCATTCGTCTGGAGGAGCAAGCACATCGGCTGGCCGGGCTGCTCTCTCACGGTCAGAAGCAATGGCTCGAAATCGGCATGCTTCTGATGCAGGAGCCACAATTGTTGTTGCTCGACGAACCGGCCGCAGGCATGACCGACGAGGAAACCGAACGCAGCGGCGAACTCTTCTTGTCGCTCGTCGGCGAATATTCATTGGTGGTCGTCGAACACGATATGGATTTCGTCAAGCAGATATCGAAACGCGTCACGGTATTGCACGAAGGCAGCGTTCTGGCTGAAGGCACACTCGATCAGGTACAGAATGACGAACGCGTAATCGAGGTGTACCTTGGAAGATGAGTTGGGCGCCGATCGTAAGGAGGCTCGGTGAGTCCACATGGTCGGAGATGGTTAACACGCGGGCTCACCGAGTCCTCCTTACAGATGCACAAGCCATGCTGAAAGTCGACAACCTTAATCAGTATTACGGCGGCAGTCATACCTTGCGCGGCATTTCGCTCGAATTTCCCGTGGGCGCAGTCACGACACTGCTTGGACGCAATGGTGTAGGCAAGACGACTTTTCTAAAATGTCTGATAGGCCTATTACCGGTTGCCAGCGGCTCGGTGCACTTCAACGGCAAAGACATCTCCAAATTGCCGCCGCACGCGCGCGCCGCACTGGGCATGGCCTACGTTCCGCAAGGCCGCGAAATATTTCCGCGGCTTACCGTGCAAGAAAACATCGAAATGGGTTTTGCAGCTTTGTCCTCCAGACACGGCAGTCTGGAAGGGGACAGTGCAAAGCGCGGCGTGCCGGCCTACATTTTTGAAATGTTCCCGATACTGAAGGAAATGCTCAAGCGTCGTGGCGGCGATCTCTCCGGAGGGCAACAGCAGCAACTCGCAATTGCGCGCGCACTCGTGATGCAGCCAAAATTGCTGATGCTTGACGAACCCACTGAAGGCATCCAGCCGTCGATCATCAAGGATATCGAACGCGCCATCCGCAAGCTTGCCGCAAGCGGCGAGATGGCAATCCTTCTGGTCGAGCAGTATTACGATTTCGCCCAGTCGCTCGCCGATCATTACGCTGTCATGTCGCGCGGTGAGATCGTCAAGGCGGGCACAGGCAGCGAAATGGCAAACGATAATGTCCGATCTCTCGTTGCCATCTGATCTGCAGTTGTCGGCAAGCACGCAACAGCAGAGCTGGCGTGCGCGTCTGCAACTCGAATTCGAAAAGCGTGGAGGGGATTGCGTTCTGGCGCGTCGCGCCCATACCGGTCCGCTCATCGTACAAAAACCGCTTTATCCGGAAGGTAGAGGAATATGCCACGCGATTATCGTACATCCTCCTGGTGGCATTGCCGGCGGCGACGATCTGGACATGGCCATTTCGATCGGTTCTCAGGCCCATGCGCTGATCACCACGCCGGGTGCGGCCAAGTGGTATCGCAGTCAGGGGCCGCAATCGCGGCAGCAGGCCCATCTACGCGTTGCAACGGATGGCGTGCTCGAATGGCTGCCCCAAGAAAATATTCTTTTCAACGCAGCCAATGCCGCGATCAGAACGCGTATCGAACTTGAGAAACGCGCGCGGGCAATCGGCTGGGATATTGTTTGCCTGGGTCGCACTGCCAGCAGCGAACGCTTCGAGCGTGGACATTTCAAACAAGACGTGGACTTGCACATCGACGGGCGCCTTGTGTGGACAGAGCGCGCTGCCATGAGCGGCGGCGATCCCCTACTCCGCTCGATGCCTGGATTGAACGGACACACTGTGTTCGGCACGCTGTGGTTTGCGGGCATGCATCCCGATCGTTCGCTGCTCGATGCACTGCGCGCGCAGACATTCGCGGCCGGTGTCGCAGGCGCGACGGCTTTGCCTGATGTCACGCTGGTCAGAGCCGTGGCGCATTCGAGCGAAGCACTCAAGAATTATTTCATCGGCCTGTGGCAGATCGCGCGGCCGCACTGGTTAGGTATCGATGCACAACGGCCGCGCATTTGGGCAACGTAGTAATCGCTTGCGAATAAACCCAAATTCAAAATCGTTCACCACCAAAACACAACGGCCACCAAGATGCACAAAGAAATTCCGGTAGTGGAAAAAACTCTTGGTGAAACTTTGTGTGCTTTATGTCCCCTCGACTTTGCTCGGGACAGGCTTGGTGGTGAGTGTTTTTTGTTTTCGATTAGCGGGCAAGCTCTCGACGAGAAGTTTGCAGAATTTTTTACGATGCTTCGAAAGACGGACACAGCATGGAACTGACACCTCGCGAAAAAGACAAGCTGCTCATCTTCACGGCAGCGCTACTGGCCGAGCGCCGCAGAGCACGCGGTCTCAAGCTGAACTATCCGGAAGCGGTGGCCTTCATCTCCGCCGCCATCATGGAAGGCGCACGCGACGGTAAATCTGTTGCCGAACTAATGAGCTACGGCACGACATTGCTAACGCATGCCGATGTCATGGACGGCATTGCGGAACTGATTCCGGACATTCAGATAGAAGCCACTTTTCCAGACGGCACCAAGCTTGTCACGGTACATAACCCAATCATCTGACATCGCGCCGATCCGACAACCGTTTAAAGAGGAGAGTTACATGAAACTGAAATCCATCAGCAAACTGACCGCTACTGCATCGCTTGGCGCACTACCCGCGCTCGCATTTGCGCACCTGGGTAATGACGCTGGTCTACACCACGGCACGGGTTTTCTCGCTGGCTTCACCCATCCTCTAACCGGACTCGACCATCTGTGCGCAATGATTGCCGTGGGTATCTGGAGCGCAATGAACACGCGTCGCATCTGGACGGTGCCCATCTCCTTTGCCGCTGTCTTGCTGATCGGCGCACTGGCTGGCATGCAAGGACTGACGCTGCCTGCAGTTGAGCCGATGATTGCCGCGTCCGTGCTCGTACTTGGTCTGCTCGTAGCATTGCGCACAAAACTTCCTGTCGCTGCCAGCGCAGCGCTCATCGGTGTCTTCGCGATATTCCACGGTGTAGCGCACGGTACGGAACTGGGCGGCGCCAATAGCGTACCGGCTGCGGTAAGTGGCATGGTGCTAGGTACGTTGCTGCTCCATATCGTGGGCTTAGGCATTGGTCATATGTTGCAACAACGCAGCGCATGGTGGCCACGCGCGCTGGGTGGCGGCGTCGCGCTGCTCGGTATCGGCTTTCTTGGCGGTTTGATCTGAGGTGCGTACATGATCCCCGGCGAAATTCTCACTGATGACAGCGACATAGCCTTGAATGTCGGCCGCCGCACCATCACGCTAGTTGTCGAGAACAGCGGCGACCGTCCGATCCAGGTCGGTTCTCACTACCACTTCGCGGAAACCAATGCGTCGCTGAAGATGGATCGCGTTGCGGCGCGCGGCATGCGCTTGAATATTGCATCCGGTACTGCAGTGCGTTTCGAACCAGGCCAGAGCCGCACGGTGGAACTCGTCGACTACGCGGGCGATCGCAAAGTGTATGGCTTCCGCGGCCTAGTGCAAGGACCACTGTAAAACAATTAAAACCTTTCACCACCAAGGCACAAAGTACACCAAGGCTCACTAAGAAAAGCGAAGTCTTCTTTGTGCAACTTTGTAGTCTTAGTGTCTTGGTGAATATTTTTTAGATTTGCAGGGAAAGCTCGGTGAGCCCATCCACAGGAAATAGCTATGGCAAAAATATCTCGTCGCGCCTATGCGGAAATGTTCGGCCCCACCACGGGCGACCGCGTCCGCCTGGCCGACACCGAACTATTCATCGAAGTCGAAAAAGATTTCACGATTTATGGCGAGGAAGTAAAGTTCGGCGGCGGCAAAGTTATTCGCGATGGCATGGGTCAAAGCCAGCGCATCTCGGCGGATGTTGCCGACACCGTCATTACCAACGCATTGATCCTCGATCACTGGGGCATCGTCAAAGCAGATATCGGCATCAAGGCCGGACGCATTTCCGCTATCGGCAAAGCGGGTAATCCCGACGTGCAACCAGGCGTCACCATTCCTATCGGCGCGGGCACAGAGATCATCGCCGGCGAGGGAATGATCGTCACGGCGGGTGGCATCGATTCGCACATTCACTTCATCTGTCCGCAACAGATCGATGAAGCATTGATGTCGGGCGTCACCACCATGATCGGCGGAGGCACCGGTCCCGCTACAGGCACCTTTGCCACCACCTGCACGCCAGGCCCATGGCATATGCATAGCATGCTGGCGGCAGCCGACGCATTCCCTATGAATCTCGGTTTCCTGGGCAAGGGGAATGTCAGCTTGCCCGAACCCGCGCGCGAACAAGTTGCCGCGGGCGCCATCGGACTCAAGCTGCATGAGGATTGGGGTACCACACCGGCCGCGATCGATAATTGTCTATCCGTCGCGGACGAGATGGACGTGCAGGTCGCCATTCACACCGACACGCTCAATGAGTCGGGCTTCGTAGAAGCTACTTTTGCGGCGTTCAAGGGTCGCACCATTCACACCTATCACACCGAAGGCGCCGGCGGTGGACATGCTCCTGACATCATTCGCGCCTGCGGCGAACCAAACGTGTTGCCAAGCTCCACCAATCCAACGCGGCCCTACACCGTGAATACGCTGGACGAGCATCTGGATATGCTGATGGTATGCCACCATCTGGATCCGTCCATCGCCGAAGATATCGCCTTTGCCGAATCGCGCATCCGCCGCGAAACCATCGCAGCCGAAGACATTCTTCACGATCTCGGCGCGTTCAGCATGCTGTCCTCCGATTCTCAAGCAATGGGACGCGTCGGTGAAGTCATCATCCGCACCTGGCAGACGGCGCACAAAATGAAGACACAACGAGGTGCGTTAAAAGGCGATACGGCTCGCCACGACAACTTCCGCGTCAAACGCTACATCGCCAAGTACACCATCAACCCAGCGATTGCACATGGCATATCGCATGTCGTGGGTTCGATAGAAGCCGGCAAGCTGGCCGATCTTGTGGTCTGGCGTCCTGCCTTCTTCGGCATCAAGCCTTCGCTCATCATCAAGAGCGGTATGATTGCGGCAGCTGCGATGGGTGATCCGAACGCGTCGATTCCAACACCGCAGCCGGTGCACTATCGGCCGATGTTCGGTAGCTTCGGTGGCGCGCTGTCGACTTCGCTGACTTTCGTCTCGCAAGCTGCGCTCGACAATCCGGCGGTGTTGTCGCTGGGTTTGAAGAAGCCACTCGAAGCCGTGCGCAACAACCGCAAAATTGGCAAGCGCAACATGGTGCATAACAATCTAATGCCGAAGATCGACGTCGATCCGGAAACCTATGCAGTACGCGCCGATGGCGAGCTGCTGGTGTGCGAACCCGCCGCATCCCTACCTATGACACAGCGATATTTCCTTTTCTGACCATGCTACTCATCGAACATCTCTATACCGGCAGCGCGCCCGCAAGCGAAAGACTTGTTCTCGATTTCGATGCACGCACCAAGAGCCGTTTACGTACGCAGCTTGAGTCGGGCGAAGAGGTCGGTCTGTTCCTGCCGCGCGGCACGATCCTGCGCGGTGGCGACAAGCTGCAAGGCAATGACGCACGCATCGTTGAAATAGTTTCCGCACCGGAAGAATTGATCGAGGCGCACTGCACGAATCCACTCGACCTCACACGCGCGGCCTATCACCTCGGCAACCGCCATGTCGCCGTTCAGGTTGGCGAACAATGGCTGCGCATCCAGGCCGATCATGTACTGGAAACCATGCTGGTCGGATTAAACGCGGAAGTACGCAAACTCAGTGCTCCCTTCGAGCCGGAAGCCGGCGCCTACGCACCCGGACATCACCACGCCGAGCGCGGCGCCACCGAAGCAAAGATTCACGTCATGGGCGGTACACGCTAAGCTCGTGGAAATGATAAATACATATCTCTGTTATTGTGCATCTCGTCTACGACGACCACACGAATCGGATCGCAGATGACGCCGAATCTTGTTCGCCTACTCCATCTTGCCAGCCCTGCACTGCCCGTCGGAGCATTCTCCTATTCGCAAGGTCTCGAGTGGGCAGTGGAGTTCGGTCAAGTGAAAAATGCGGAACAGGCTCTGACATGGATCAGCGACATCTTGCGCTACGCGATCGTACGATGCGAAGCACCCGCTCTCGTTGCATCGATGCGCGCATGGAAAAACGCCGATGGCATACACGTCGGCCAACTCAACGAACGCTTCGTCGCCACGCGTGAAACAGCCGAACTGCGCGCCGAGACTTTGCAGATGGGCTATTCTCTCGCGCGCTTGCTGCGCGATCTCGATGACATCCCGGAGAACATACGCATCGCGCTCGCCAGCATAGCGGAAATCAGTTATCCCGCAGCATGGTCGGCGGCCGCCGTTGCATGGCAACTCGACGAGAACAATGCCGTCACGGCTTATCTGTGGGCGTGGCTGGAAGCGCAGATCATGGCAGCCGTCAAACTCATACCATTGGGTCAAACAGATGGGCAAAAACTTCTCGCAAAGCTCGCGATAGAAGTGCCTCAACATGCGTGCGATGCCATCGCACGCGCCGACGGCGAATGGGAAAATTTCGCTCCCGGCCTGGCATTGGCGAGCAGCTTGCATGAAACACAGTACACGCGGCTGTTTCGTTCGTAATAAATATTCATATGACAATGGATTAATCCGAAAATGATGAATCGTAACGAATTCAACGCTTCAAACACCGGCCCTCTCCGCGTCGGCATCGGAGGGCCCGTCGGCTCCGGCAAGACCGCGCTCACGCTTGCCTTGTGTCTTGCATTGCGCGATAAATACAACATCGCCGTGGTGACGAACGATATCTACACAGCGGAGGACGCTCAATTTCTCGTGCGCAACGAAGCGCTCGCCGCAGACAGAATCCTCGGTGTCGAAACCGGCGGCTGCCCGCATACGGCAATCCGCGAAGATGCTTCCATTAATCTCGAAGCCGTCGACCGTCTGAATCGCAGCTTTCCCGGTTTGGAAATAGTCTTCATCGAATCCGGCGGCGACAACCTGGCCGCAACGTTCTCGCCCGAGCTGTCCGACCTCACGCTATATGTCGTTGACGTATCCGCAGGCGACAAAATCCCGCGCAAGGGCGGCCCCGGCATCACCAAGAGCGATCTGCTGGTCATCAACAAAATCGACCTCGCGCCGATGGTTGGTGCGTCGCTCGAAGTCATGGACAGGGATGCAAAAAAAATGCGCGGCGACAAGCCCTTCGTCTTCAGCAATCTGAAGACCGGACAAGGTTTGCTTGAAATCATCGCCTTCATCGAACGGCAAGGTTTGGTAGTTTAAAATGCGTTACCCGATAACATAGGTTATCTTCTGTCATTCTTAAAACAGAACAACCCTCGCCGCCTATCTGATCGTCATCTCATTCGCGCGCCACGGCGTTTAAATAACTCTTCGAATGCCTAGTCAAGTTTCTCATCTTCATCGATGAGCTTCTCTACTTCTTCGAATAACTGAAAAAATCCTGGGTCGTTAGCCACTGCGTTTTGATACGAGACACTTCGTAGTTCGATGACGA
>DASUGV010000145.1:0-3317 GCA_036273835.1 Rhodocyclaceae bacterium | reverse complement strand
TATCGAGATCGACAATGTAAGGATCCATGAAATCTTCTTGCACGATGCAAGATGCGGCGAACGTCTGCGAATAAGGCAGACGCTTCACCTGACGATTTCCATCCGCCATCAGCGCATTGGCGCGCCGCTCGATCCAGCCGGTGACGTCCGTATCGGCAGGGCCGCCATTGGGTGGATTGTATTTTATGCCACCGTCCTGAGGTGGATTGTGCGACGGCGTGATGATGATGCCATCGGCACGCGGCACGTTTTTATTGCTGTTATGAACGAGAATGGCGCGCGAGATCACCGGCGTCGGCGAATAGCCGTCGTTCGACTGCAAGCGCGTCTGCACTTGATTCGCTGCCAAGACTTCGAGCGCGGTGCGCTGCGCAGGACCGGACAGCGCATGCGTGTCCTTGCCAAGAAATAACGGCCCATCGATGCCGTGTTGGCGGCGGTACTCGCACACGGCTTGCACGATGGCGAGAATGTGCGCTTCGTTGAAGCTGCGATTGAAAGCGCTGCCGCGATGACCGCTGGTGCCGAACGAAACGCGCTGCGTCGCTTCGTTGGTGTCCGGCATATCTTTATAAGCATCAAGAAGCGCGGCAACATCCATCAGCATGTCCGCCGGAACCGGCTTGCCGGCAAGGGGGTGAGTCATCTACTTCTCCATCGAAACGAAACACAAGCGCTCAGCAAGATTCGTTCGCAACGACACATGCTTTCAGCACGATGACATTCAATGATGATGCCCATGCTCGCCGTGCACATGGCGATGCTCGATTTCTTCCGCCGTGGCCTTGCGCACGGAGACCACTTTCAGACTGAAACGCAAAGTCATACCCGCCAGCGGATGGTTGCCGTCCAGCATCACCGTGTCGCCCTTGATTTTAACGACGTTGAAAATTTGCGGTTGGCCCTCATCGCCGTTCCATTGCAGTTGTCCGCCAACTTTAACTCCGGGTGGAAATTCCTTGCGTGAGATAGTACGCGTCAAGCTTTCGTTTCGTATGCCAAAAGCATCTTCCGGTTTCAATTGCAGGGTAATCTGGAAACCCGCTTCCTGCCCTTCGAGGGCAGCCTCGATCTTCGGTAGCGTATTGTCATAGCCGCCATGAAGATAAACCATCGGCTCACGGCCTTCTTCGATCAGTTTGCCTTGGGCGTCCGCCACCTTGTAGCTCAGGGTGACGGCAGTGTCTTTTTCGATTTTCATATTTATTGGTTTTAGGCTTGGTTGAAAGCCGGCCATTTTGGCGTATCGGCCTGCCGAAGGAAACCTGCTCGAACACAATTGGCACAAAGCCGTCAATTCCAAAATCCCATAATCGGCGGGAATTTCCGTTCGCGGAAAAGACCGCAAGACCAGTTCTGCGTCTTGATCCCAGTTGGCCGAATGATGGAACTCGCCTCGGACATTCCCATCTAACCGCACCGATCGGGATGCTGCGTCCTATATGGCGCGGCATTTTTCCGGTCGGATTTGTGGACCGGCACATCGCGGAATGGGATGTCTTTGAGTGTTGTACCGCGAGGTCCGGATCCATTCAACCAGACCTCAAGGACAACAACGATGACAGAGACCATCCAGGTGCAAAACCTGACGCGCCGCTATGGCGATCTCATCGCTGTGGACGATGTTTCGTTCAGCATCGGCCGCGGCGAAGTGGTAGGTCTGCTCGGACACAACGGTGCCGGCAAGACCACTGTGATGAAAATGCTGACGGGCTTTCTGGAGCCTACGGCAGGGACGATACGCGTCGAGGGTCACGACATGAATCGCGACCGCAGTACGATCCAGGCGCGCATCGGCTATCTGCCGGAAAATTGCCCGCTGTGGCCGGAAATGACGGTGGTCGATTACCTCGACTACCAAGCCGCACTGCACCACGTACCTGCTGAATCGCGCAACGCCGCTATCGCGCACGCCATCGCGCGCGCGCACTTGGCGGAAAAGGCGACGGTGCAGATCGGAACGTTATCGCGCGGCTACCGTCAGCGCGTGGGCGTAGCGCAAGCCATCTTGCATCGCCCTGCCATCATCATTCTCGATGAGCCCACCAATGGACTGGACCCGCAGCAGATCCGCGACATGCGCGGTCTCATCGCCGACCTTGCGAAAGATTCCACCGTCATTGTCTCTTCTCACATCCTGCAGGAAGTTCAGGCCATTTGCGAGCGCGTGCTGATCATGAACCGCGGCCGCCTGGTGCTCGATTCGCGCCTGGATGCCTTACGCGCCGGACGCCGCATGCTCGTCAGCGTGGACCGCGACGCGCGCGAAGTGCTGGGACGCGTGCATGGCGTGCGCGGCGTGGAAGCGCGAACCGCAGCCGACGGACACATGCTGTTCGCCGTCGATGCCGATGCCGAACACGCTCCTGTTCTAGCCGACGCGATACATGCCGCAGGCATACGGCTGTATGGATTGCAAACCGAGCGCCGCGATCTCGAAACCGTATTTGCCGAAGTGACCGAGCATCGCACTCCGCATTCCATGCAGACTGACAAGGAGGTGGCGCATGTTGCGTGACATCCTTCGCGTGGCGCGCAAAGAGTTGGGCGGCTTCTTCGCCTCGCCCGCCGCCTTTCTTTTCCTCGGCGCCTTTCTTCTCGCCACCTTGTTCGTATTCTTCTGGCTGGAAACATTTTTCGCCCGCAACATCGCCGACGTGCAGCCGCTGTTCAAGTGGCTACCCGTGCTGCTCATCTTTCTCGTCGCCGCACTGTCGATGCGCACCTGGTCCGAAGAGCGCCGCGCCGGCACGCTGGAAAGTCTGCTGACCAGTCCGGTCAGTACATTGTCATTGGTGCTGGGCAAGTTTCTCGCGGGCCTTGCGCTGGTCGCACTGGCTTTGCTGCTGACGCTGCCGCTACCTATTACAGTGTCATTTCTTGGCCAGATCGATTGGGGTCCGGTCATTGGCGGTTACATCGCCACGCTGTTCCTGGCCGCAGCCTATCTCGCCATCGGCCAGACGATGAGCGCGCGCACGGACAATCCGGTCGTGGCGCTGATTCTTACGACGGTGGTATGCGGCGTTTTCTATCTGATCGGCGCGGACGCGCTCACCTCGCTGTTCGGTGTGCGCACGGCCAGCGTGCTGGCGCTCATTGGCACTGGCTCGCGTTTCGAATCGATCACGCGCGGCGTCATCGATCTGCGCGATCTGTATTACTACCTGTCGCTGGTGGGCCTGTTCCTCACGCTCAACCTATTCTCGCTGGAACGCATACGCTGGGCCGGCAATCCGTCGACCGCGCAGCATCGCACTTACGCGGCGCTGGCAATGCTGACGGCGGCCAACTTCATCGCCGCTAATTTCTGGCTC
>DASUGV010000144.1:0-2566 GCA_036273835.1 Rhodocyclaceae bacterium | reverse complement strand
GGTCCTGCAATACATCAATGTCAATGGAGAACCTGCGCACGGCAAGCGGCTGAAGGCATTCAAAGAAAAACTTCCCTTCACCCAGATCGTTTATTCATATGGCCTATCCGAAGCGGGTGTTCGTGTGACGCAGGGTGTCTTCTCCAGCGACGACGATGCCACGCCGTCGGTGGGTAGACCGCTGGACGACGTCGAAATACGCATCGAGAAAATGACTGCAATGGGGACCAATCTACCGGACGGCGTGGGACGCATCGCGGTGCGTTCGCCCTCCATCATGGTTGGCTACTTTGCAGAAGGCTTCGACACCGCTTCAGTCGACGATGGCTGGCTCAAGACTGAAGATCTTGGGCGCCTCGATGCTGACGGCAGTCTGTACATATATGGCCGTCTCGATGACGCGATGCTCAGAGGGGGCGAAGTCATTCACCCTGAAGCAATCGAATCGACGCTGCGTTCGGTGGCGGGTTTGCACGATTGCGCAGTATTCCATACGGATACCGGCGCCTTCGTACGAATCGTGTGTGCCTACGTCGCGGACGAGGCAGTCGATCAATCGATATTGCGCACGGCATGCAAAGAAAGTCTGCCGGCATATTCGCTGCCCAACGAGTATGTACGCGTTGAACAGCTAGGCTTGGGTAGCTCCGGCAAGATGAGCAGAAGGCATTTGAAGGATCTCTATATCGCGGGCAATCTTGCTTCGCGCGCATGAAGCAAGATGTTTGGATTGATCAACAACAGAAATAATTTTACGGAACGAGTACTACGCAGCACAGCTTTTGGCGTACACGATCAATTGACGTCTTGACGCTGAACAATCGGTTTCTGCCACACATCGCAACTGCGATTTTTTTGGAGCATCTCGAACGCCATGACTACCCTCATTCAAGAAGTCCGTAGAAAGTTTGTCGATTTTGCGCATACGACGGGCACACACGTCACCGCCGACAATCTGGATAAAACCTTCGAGGAAATCGGATTCGACTCCATCATGCTTTTGGGGACGATTGCCTTTCTGGAAGAACAGGTCGGCATAGAAATTGATCTCGAAGAGGTCGAGTTCCATCAGGATTCGACGGTGGACGAGTTTCTGCTGTCGGTGGCAAGAAATTCAAATGTCATTGGCGCGTCGGTAGCGTAGTCTACCGCGCTATCCTTCGCGCCGGAATTCCGTACAAATCGCCGGTGCGAGTCGCTGCCGCGTACTATTCGAAAAACGCGGCCAACGGCGCGTTGTTGTCCATCAGCGCAAAATCCAGCGCCGCTTCGAACGTGTGTATCGATGTCTGCCCCAGATTGCCCATCTGCTCTTCGGGGCATCGGCACGATTGCTGAATATCCATGCCGGAATCGACATAGTTCAACTGCAAATCGTTCGCTATGTATCCGGCATATCCTGTGCTATAAGAACGTGCGGCCATTCCGCTGAACTCCGTCGTCGGACTGGACGAGGGCGAGATGTTGATCATGTACATGTTGAATGGACTGCGCAGCGACAACACGGGATCCAGCCCAGCCAGCGCGCTGTTGATCGCGCCGAGTGGAACCAGCCCGAAACTCGAAGTCGACAGATAAAAGGCCTTGCTCGTCGCCTTGACGAAATCGCTCACGGTACCGTGGGCCACGGTATCCACAAACATGGGTACCGCGTTAGCGATATGGCCGACCATTGAATCGATGCCTTCATACTGGCGGTTCGAAAACATGAACGATATGAAGAACACCCGCTTTTTCAGCATGCGTGCAAGTGTGAGCGCCGCCATAGCCATCATCGCCGAAGACATCGTCACTCTGTTGGCTTGAGCAATTTCTGCAAGCTTGTTGTAAGCGACGTTGGGAAATCGATGTGCCAGAACGGCCGCTTTGCGCGCGACCTGTTTATCGATGCCGCATGAGTAGGCAATTTCAGCTAGATTGCCGATGCCGGGTTCCAGCTTCGTACGGATTTTTCCGAGCCTTCGCAGGTAGTCGTCGGATTCCATCCATTCGCGGTGAGATCTAACGAAATCTGAAAGACCGAACGGTTTTTTCGGCAAAGAATCTTTCATGCCTTTGGCATGTTGTGCGTACGCCATGCCGAGATCGCGCAGCAGAACATCGAGCGACGCGCCGTCGGAAACGACATGGGCCACACTCATGGTCAGAATCGATTGCCCGCCTTTCAAATACAAAATCTGCATTCTGAATAGCGGACAGTCCGTTGCTTCAAATTTGGTTTCCGAAAATCTCCGTACGATATCGGTGGCTTCCGGATCCGCAGCGCTGATTTGCGGCCTATCGATAACTTCCAGCGGTACTTCTGCGAGAGGTTTTATTTTTCGCTTGAAGGTATTGCGGCCAAGCATCAGGAACGAGGTTCTCAACGCTTCGTGGGTTTGCGCCAATTCGAGCGTGGCAGATATCAGAACAGCCTTATCGAGCTTGCCGTCAACCAGCAGGCTGCGGCTGGTATTGAAGCAAATGTCCGGATTCGCCAGTCCCCATGCCAGGTCTCTGATCTCTTGAAAGGACAATTTCTCGCACTGCGTATTGAATTTCTTGAGAGTAAACATGGCGCTCCACA
>DASUGV010000143.1:0-8469 GCA_036273835.1 Rhodocyclaceae bacterium | reverse complement strand
GTTTCAAAGGTCCGAATTTCGCCATGGTCAGTGCGTGCGCCACGGCCAATCATTCGATTGGCGATGCGCAGCGTCTGATCGAATACGGTGATGCTGATGTCATGATCGCGGGCGGTGCCGAATCGACCGTTTCACCGCTTGGTGTCGGCGGTTTCTGCGCTTCCAAGGCGCTGTCGACACGTAACAATGATCCCGCTAGCGCTAGTCGCCCGTGGGATTCCGGCCGCGACGGTTTTGTGCTGGGCGAAGGTGCGGGTATTTTGGTGCTTGAAGAATATGAGCATGCCAAAGCGCGTGGTGCGAAGATTTATTGCGAGGTTGCCGGCTACGGCATGAGCGCGGACGCGCACCATATCACCGCGCCAAGCGAAGGAGGCGAGGGCGCTGCGCGTAGCATTGTCAACGCATTGCGCAACGGCAAGACTGCGCTGAACGAAATCGACTACATCAATGCGCATGGTACATCGACGCCATTGGGCGATCTGGCTGAAACCTTAGCTGTTAAACGCGCTTTCGGCGATCATGCCTATAAGCTGGCGATGAGCTCCACGAAATCCATGACTGGCCATTTGCTCGGTGCGGCAGCAGGAATCGAAGCTGTGTTCAGCTGCCTCGCCATTCATCATCAGATAGCGCCGCCGACGATCAATCTGGTGAATCCTGATCCAGATTGCGATTTGGATTACGTACCGAATACTGCACGTGACATGAAGATCAGCGCCGCGCTTTCCAATGCTTTCGGTTTTGGCGGTACCAACTGCACGCTGGTGTTTCGCAAGATTTAATCGTACGTGGCGAGCGGTAGCGACATGGCGCCGCTTGTTCTACCCTTGCGTTTTTCTCCTTCGCTCATTGCTGCGCTGACTGTCGTTCACGTGCTGCCATGTATCGTTGCGTTGGGCGCTGGCGTGCCAAGCGTCGTGCGCATCGCCGTGATGCTGCTCGTCTTGATATCGATTGCATTTCAGTGTTGGAAAGCACGACATCTGGCGTCTATGCAAATAGAATTGCGCCAGGACGGCAGCGTGTTTCTCGTGTTCGGTGAAGAGAGACGTGAACTGGCAATGTTACCGAGCAGCGCAGATCTAAATGTGCTCATCGTATTACATTGGCATGAACAGATATCTGGCCGGCTGGGGCGATGCACTTTGACGCGAGATAGCCTAGGTGCCGATGCCTGGCGTCGATTGAGAATTTGGCTGCGCTGGCATGCTGGTTTGCAAAAGCAGGACTCGGAGTAATTTCTATTCGCCGTGGAGCTGCCGTATTTACATCCAGTGCGCAACGCCTTTTGGAAAGCGTGGATTGGTGAGAATGCTAGGCCGTGCGCGCTTTGCCTGTTCTGGATAGTCGCGCGAAAAATGCAACCCGCGGCTTTCCTTGCGGCGTAGCGCACTTCGAACGATCAAATGGGCGGTGGTAACGAGATTGCGCAGTTCGATCAGGTCGTTGTTGACGCGGAAGTTGCTGTAATACTCATCGATCTCGCGCTCGAGCAAGCGAATGCGATGCTGCGCGCGCGCCAGACGTTTGTTGGTGCGTACGATACCGACATAGTCCCACATGAAGCGGCGCAATTCATCCCAGTTGTGCGAGATGACGACTTGTTCATCGGCGTCCGAGACGCGGCTTTCATCCCATGCCGGCAGGATAGTCGGACTGCTGCGTGGATTGGCAAGAATGTCGTCGGCAGCGGCTTTGCTGAACACGACGCATTCAAGCAACGAATTACTGGCTAGACGGTTGGCACCATGTAAACCGGAGCATGCGGTTTCCCCGATGGCATATAAGCCAGGCAGGTCGGTGCGTGCGCGCAAATCGGTGAGGGCGCCGCCGCATGTGTAGTGGGCGGCGGGCACGACAGGTATAGCCTGCTTCGTAATGTCGATCCCCAGCTCCATGCATCGTGCATAAATATTCGGGAAGTGTTCGCGAAGGAAGTCTGCGGGCTTGTGACTGATGTCGAGGAACACGCTGTCCAGGCCATGCTTTTTCATTTCGAAATCGATGGCGCGTGCCACGATGTCGCGTGGTGCCAATTCCGCGCGCGCGTCGTGCACCGGCATGAAGCGCGAGTCGTCCGGCAGCTTGAGCAGGCCTCCTTCGCCACGCACCGCCTCGGAAATCAGGAAGGATTTTGCCTGCGGATGATAGAGACAAGTGGGATGGAACTGAATGAATTCCATGTTGGCCACACGGCAACCCGCACGCCATGCCATTGCAATACCGTCGCCGGTGGCGGTGTCGGGATTCGTGGTGTACAGATATACCTTGCCCGCGCCGCCGGTGGCTAACACAGTGTGCGAAGCGGCAACCGCGTGCACTTCGCCATTGTCGATATTCAACAGGTAAGCCCCGAGGCAGCCAGCTTCCGGCCGTCCAAGTTTATGTCCCACGATAAGGTCGATGGCAACGTGCTGCTCGAGAATCTTGATGTTGGGATGATGGCGTACGCGGTCGGTCAGCGTGTGCTGAACGGCGGCACCTGTGGCGTCTGCCACATGTACGATACGCCGGTGGCTGTGACCGCCTTCACGTGTCAAATGCATGCCCCATGGCGTTTCATCATCCGGTGTAAACAGCACGCCTTGTTCACGCAACCACTGAATTGCTTCGGCACCATGTTCGACGACGAAGTGCGTTGCAGCCGGATCATTTAATTCGCCGCCCGCAACCAAAGTATCGCGGTAATGTGAATCGGTCGAATCGGCAGGATCGACGACTGCGGCAATGCCGCCTTGCGCCCACGCGCTGGCGCTGTCCTCGATCTGACGCTTGGTCACTAGCGCAACGCGCAAACGATCTGCCAAACGGAGCGCCAGTGATTGACCTGCCAGACCGCTACCCAAGATGAGAACGTCGAACTGTTGCAAACTGCGCTCCGGATTTTGTAAAGTTTTAAGGCAGATCAATATAGCATGTGCTCTAAGTCCCATCCGTCCGACGGTTGCCGTGGCCAAGGCTGAACTTCTCTCATCAACCCGAGTCACAGCCCCCAGATAGGTGAGCATGATCGGCTATACTCGCGCGGTTTATATTGCGATTACCGCATACGGAAACCGCGGACATCAACAAGCCCGAGCCGATGAGCGACCGAGAAATTGACCAGCAGTTGGTTGAGCGTGTGCAGCGTGGCGACAAGCAGGCTTTTGGTCTGCTCGTTGCGAAGTACCAGCGCAAGCTCGGCCGGCTAATTTCGCGCCTGATTCGCGATCAGGCGGAAGTGGAGGATGTGACGCAGGAAGCCTTTATCAAGGCCTATCGTGCGCTGCCTTCATTTCGTGGTGATAGCGCGTTTTATACATGGCTATATCGCATTGGCATAAATACCGCAAAGAATTATTTGGTGTCGCAAGGACGTCGCGCGCCGACATCGACACAGGTGGACTCGGAAGAAGCCGAGACAATGGACGATGGCGATCAGTTGCGCGATATCGATACGCCGGAGCGTCTTCTGCAAACCAAGCAGATTGGCGAGACCGTCAATGCGGCGATGGCAGAATTGCCCGAGGAATTGCGTACAGCCATCATTCTGCGTGAGATTGAAGGTTTGAGCTATGAAGAAATTGCCGCCGCCATGGATTGTCCCATTGGTACCGTGCGGTCACGAATTTTTAGAGCGCGCGAGGCGATATCCGAGCGTTTGAGGCCGATGTTGGATATCGCTCCAGACAAGAGGTGGTAGTGATGATGAATGAACAACGTAGTAGAGAATCCAATGTAAATATTGGGGCGAGCATTTCTGCATGGCTGGATGGCGAATTGCCTGCGGGGGATGCCAAGCGCATATTGGATGGTGTGGTAAGCCTTCCCGCTCATAGCCGTGCCTGTGAAGCTTATTGGTTGATTGGCGACGTGTTGCGCAATAAACCGTCGGTGAATGCGGATTTGAGTGTAGATTTCTCTCGCCGTGTGATGGCTGCCCTGCAACGCGACCCGACCGTTTTGGCACCCGCCATTCGCCAGCCGGCACGAGAATCCGAAATGCCGCGCTGGATGCCGATGGCGGCTGCAGTAGCCGGCGTGCTGGTAGTGGGTTGGATGGCACTATCCATCAGCAAACCCGTTGCCAGCGACCAGAGCGTGGCCGATGCGCAGAACATGACGACGCCAGCCGTCGCACCGGCCGTTGCCAGCGCACGCGGCGGTTTCAACGATGATCGCGCTTACACACTTGCTCACCAGGCATACAGCAGTGGCGCCGCATTACCGAATGTGGCGATGTATGTCCGCACTGTAGGTGCTGAGCAGGTGGATACAGGAAGATGAGACTACGCGGCGGATTTTTCCGCACTTGGATTTCACTCGCGCTGCTTGCGTTTGCCTGCAACGTTGGCGCACAAACGATCACTGGCCAAGATACGCTGATGTGGTTGCAGCGTATGAACAAAGCATCCAGGGGAATCAATTACTCGGGTACCTTTGTGTACCAGAGCCATGGCCGTACGGAGACCTCGCATGTCGTGCATGTGGTCGACGCTTCCGGCGAACATGAGAAACTTGAGACGCTCGAAACCCCCGATGGTCAACCGCGCGAAGTCATCCGCACCAATGACGAAGTACTTTCCTATCTGCCGCAGGATCGTCTGGTCATTGTCGATCGTGCTGACGTAGGTGGTTTTCCGGGACGTTTGATCAACACAATGGGCGCGCTGAGCGACTTTTATTCCATGCATCTGGGCGATGTGAGTCGCATAGCCGGACGCGATGCGCAACTGTTGGTCTTGGAGCCGCGGGACGAGATGCGTTACGGCCACGAGCTCTGGGCGGATGTGCTAACGGGTTTGCTGCTTAAAGCGCGAATGGTCAACGACAAGACCGAGGCGGTCGAGCAATTTGAATTCAATGACATCAGCATAGGCGGGTACATTGATCATGACAAAATCAAGTCGCGCTACAGTCATGCCGCCGATTGGGTGGTGGTCAATGCGCGCGGCACGGAAGTCCATCCGGAAGATGTGAACTGGGTATTCCGTGGATTGCCGCCGGGTTTCAAACAAATTTCCTTTGTCCGGCGCCCGCTCAAGCGCGAAGGGCCTGAAGCGTACCACGCGGTGTTTTCCGATGGCTTGGCAACGATCTCGGTGTTCGTCGAGCCGTCGCAGGGCCGCTCGATGAGCGTGCCGCCGACCGCTAGCTTGGCCGGCTCGATCGGCATCTACAAACGCATCATGGCCGAGTATCAAGTCACGACCCTGGGCGAAGTGCCGATGGCTGCCCTCAAGCACGTGGCTGAAGGCGTCGAGCTACGCAAGAAATAAGTCGCGCCTGCTAAATAGCAGAGCTTCGCGTATCCTCTACAAAACCGCTCCTGTTGTTGGATAATATGATTTTGGGGAGAGCTTCATGCAGGTCGAAGCGGTGATCACACGCGTTGTCGGAGGGCTCGCGTATTTGCGTGTCGTTCAATCCAACGGCGGTTGCGGGCGATGCGATGAACGAGGCGGATGCCGCAGCGATACCCTGGGCCAAATGCTCGGCCCGCGTTGCCGGGAATATGCTGTCGACAATGTCCTGCATGCGGCAATCAATGCAAGAGTTATTGTAGATGTTGCAGATGGCGCGCCGCTGCGTGCCGCTGTATTGGCCTATCTCTTCCCGTTGTTAATGATGTTCGCTGGCGCCGGATTGGCACAGCTGCTCACCCACTCCGATCTCATCGCCTTTCTGGGCGCGGTGGCGGGCTTGTTTGCAGCATTAGCTATTCTGCATATTCGACGCGATAGGCCGGGTTTCGTTGCCATGCGCCCGCATTTGATAAAAATCCTGACCGACTGATGAAAATAGAATCGTTCACGCGACCGAATATGTTATTGGCATTCCGTTGGGCGGCTGTTACAACGTTTGTCGCTTTGATGAGCACCTCGACGATCGCTGCTACACCGCGCGATTTGCCGGAATTTGCCAGTCTGGTCGAGCATCAGGCTGCGGTAGTTGTGAACATTAGCGCCACGCAGTCGGCCAGGACGGCCAGAGCGCACGCGCCTTACATGCAGGATGATCCGGGCGACGATGACAATAACGTACCCGGCTGGCTGCGCCGCTTTGTACCCAAGATGCATCCGCAAGATCCGCAAGGTTCGCAAGATCCGGATGACAACGATGGTGACGATGGCGACGGTGCCGTCGGCTCCGGTTTCATCATCAGCAGCGACGGTTATGTTCTGACCAATACTCATGTAGTGGAAGGCGCCGATGAAGTATTGGTGCGCCTCAACGACAAGCGTGAGTTTGCGGCACGCATTATCGGCATGGATAAACGCAGCGACATCGCGCTACTCAAACTCGACGCGACGGGTTTACCAAAGGCGGTATTCGGCGATCCAGCGAAATTACGCGTCGGCGATTGGGTGTTGGCAATTGGCTCGCCGTTTGGTTTCGACAGTTCGGTCACGGCAGGTATCGTGAGCGCGAAAGGCCGCGCATTGCCGGACGAGACGCTGGTGCCTTTCATTCAGACCGATGTGGCGATCAATCCAGGCAATTCGGGTGGGCCGCTGTTTAATTTGAAAGGCGAAGTGGTTGGCATCAATTCGCAGATTTATTCGCGTTCGGGTGGCTTCATGGGCATCTCGTTCGCCATTCCCATCGATGTGGCCATGGACGTGCAGGCGCAATTGCGCCAACAAGGTCGTGTATCGCGGGGACGTATCGGTGTGATGATCCAGGACATTACCAAGGAGATGGCCGACAGTTTCGGCTTGCCGCAGCCGGTCGGTGCGCTGGTGAGCGGCATCGAACCGAATAGTCCGGCGGAAAAGGCCGGCGTCAAGGTCGGCGACGTGATTGTGCGTTTCGATGGCAAAGCGGTGACGAATTCCATCGACTTGCCACGCGTGGTCAGCGCGACACATCCAGGTGTCAATGCAAGCATGCAGCTATGGCGGCATGGCACGTCCAAGACCTTGTCGGTGGCCGTGGCGGAATTTCCCGAAGAAGCAAAACTGGCGGTCAATCTGCCTGCGCCCGAACCGCAAGGTGGCAACCGCCTGGGTCTGGTGACTCAGGATCTAAGTCGGGATCAGAAACGCGACATGAAACTGGAGCTTGGCGCATCGATCCGTGAGGCCAGCGGCCCTGCGGCGCGTGCGGCGCTGCGGCCGGGTGATGTAGTTACCGCAGTGATTGCGCACGGGCAAACGACCGATGTACGTTCGGCCGATCACTTTAACCGCGTGGCCAATGGCCTGGCCGGCGGGAGTGCCTTGACGCTATTGGTTCGACGTGGCGAATCGCAGAGTTTCGTCGGCATGAAGGTGCCTGCCACGAAGTAGGTATAATCGGCGGCTAACTCAAATTTGGAAGGGTGCTTGCAGGCTCCAATAGACCATTAGCATATATCGTGCAGATGGTTGTGCAGCGGGTTGTGTGGAGTTTGTAGCAGCACCTTTTTTATTGGCTCATGCAGCACATCAGAAATTTTTCGATCATTGCTCATATCGATCACGGCAAATCGACGCTGGCCGACCGAATCATCCAGCGCTGCGGCGGACTTTCCGACCGCGAAATGGAAGCCCAGGTGCTGGATTCCATGGATCTGGAGCGCGAACGCGGTATTACCATCAAGGCGCAGACGGCAGCTCTGTGGTATGTCGCGCGTGACGGCCAGCGGTACAACTTCAACCTGATCGATACGCCGGGACACGTCGATTTTTCGTATGAGGTGAGCCGATCGCTCGCCGCATGCGAAGGTGCGTTGCTTGTCGTCGATGCGTCGCAGGGTGTGGAAGCGCAGACGGTGGCCAATTGCTACACTGCGCTGGAACAAAATGTGGAAGTGGTGCCGGTGCTCAATAAGATGGATCTTCCGCAAGCGGATCCGGATACGGCGCGGCAAGAGATCGAGGATGTCATTGGCATTGATGCGACGGATGCAATTCCTTGCAGTGCCAAGACCGGCATGGGCATTGACGACATCATGGAAGCCGTCATCGCTCGCATACCGCCACCGCAAGGCAAGACGGATGCGCCGCTCAAGGCACTCATCATCGATTCATGGTTCGACAACTATGTTGGCGTAGTCATGCTTGTACGTGTTGTCGATGGCATCCTGCGTCCCAAAGACAAGGTCTTGTTCATGAGCACGGGTGCGCAATATCTTTGCGAACAAGTTGGCGTATTTTCGCCCAAGTCGCTTTCGCGCGATCAGTTGTCGGCCGGCGAAGTGGGATTTGTCATTGCAGGCATCAAGGAACTAAAAGCGGCCAAGGTCGGCGACACCGTCACCTTGGCGAACAATCCCGCGCAAACGCCTCTGAGTGGTTTCAAAGAGATCAAGCCGCAGGTGTTCGCCGGCCTATATCCGATCGAAGCCAGCGAATACGATCAGTTACGCGATTCGCTGGAAAAACTCAAGCTCAATGACTCTTCCTTGCAATATGAGCCCGAGGTTTCTCAGGCACTCGGTTTTGGTTTTCGCTGTGGCTTTCTTGGCCTGTTGCACATGGAAATCGTGCAGGAACGGCTGGA
>DASUGV010000142.1:0-2423 GCA_036273835.1 Rhodocyclaceae bacterium | reverse complement strand
AGCAGCCCGTGGCTGAGCATAGATCGAAGTAGGTGTAGCGCTTCGCTCGGCGCCGCATATCGATGCGCGCCGTGTGAAGTCTGGTCGTAGGAACTGGCCAGCCGATCATCGTCAATGGCTTCACATTTGTTGTTGTACTACCATCCCAGTCAACAAGACGAGGTGAAAGAATGCTGCGATGATGACAACGGATTCTCGCCCCAATACGAAGTATGGCCACGGGTCGGCTGTGGATTTGATGAGCAAGGTTCCGCAGGTGACGCTGATGTTCTGGCTGATCAAGATTCTTGCCACGACCATCGGCGAAACCGGCGGCGATGCTTTGTCCATGACCTTGAACCTGGGTTATGCCGTCAGCACACTAATTTTTCTCGCTTTCTTCGCCGTTACCCTTGCAGCACAAGTCTCGTCCAGGCGCTATCACCCGTTCGCATACTGGGCGGTCGTCGTTGCGACGACGACGGTGGGCACCACGACATCGGATTACCTCGATCGCACGCTCGCGCTCGGTTACGTCAAATCTTCGGTCCTGCTGTTTTGCGGCGTTCTCGCCGTCTTATTCATTTGGCATCGCGTGGCAGGGCGGGTTAAATTCGAAAACATCACGACGAGAACGGAAGAGATTTTTTACTGGCTGACGATTCTCGTGTCCAACACGCTTGGCACGGCGCTCGGCGATTTCACCGCCTCGACGGCGGGTCTTGGATTCGAGCGTGGCGCGCTGGTCTTCGCCGGCCTCATCGTTCTTGTTGCCGCAGCGCATTTCTGGCTGAAGAAAATTCCATCGAGCGTACTTTTCTGGTCCGCCTATGTCTTGACGCGGCCATTGGGTGCGACGCTCGGCGACACACTGACCAAATCGCACGCCGAGGGCGGGCTGGCATTGGGCCGCATCACGTCTTCTCTCGTCATCGCGGCGGTGATGGTGGCGGGAATAATTTTGACGACTAGAAACAGTCGACAACGCGCCGACTTGCCGGCACCTGCATGACAAACGCCTGAGCGCTAGTTTCCTTCCCAGTAGTCGAGACTCTCGCCACTGCGGCCGACAAAACGGAACATTTGCGATTTGCCGTCAGGCGCGGTGGACTCGGCGAGCACGCCGAATTTTCCCGAATCGGGATATTCGGCGATGTCCGGCGATAGCTTTGTGCTCACCGCGAGATAGCGCATTTCCTCTGTTCCGGTGTTGACGATCTGGTGCGCAGTCTCTTTGCCGCCGACAGGGCAGGCAATGATATCGCCAGCGCGGACCGGGTAGACTTCGTCGCCGATCCGGACTTCGCCGGTGCCTTGAAGCACGACAAACATTTCCTCGTTGGCGTGATGACAGTGGAATGGAAAGGCGCGTTTCCCGGGCGGCACCGCGGTGATGTTGTAGCCGAGCTGGCGCGCACCGATGCGCTTGCCGACGAGGCCCATGCGCGCCTCGAACCGTTCGGCGACAGAGCCCGTCGGTGCCATCGCGGCGGGCCATGGCTGCAATTCTACTTCGTCGATATTAATGATTGGTTTCGTCATTTCACTCTCCAAACGACTTGTTTGTTTGGATGTCTTTCTCGCAGAGGGACATCCGGAGCCGTCACAGTAATCGGGTTCCCGTTGCGCGGAAGCGAAGTTTTCAATTTGGTCAGGGCATCCTTGGACAAACGGGCAAGCTTCGCGCGTTGCGGATGTTCGACGAGCGTGGATGCAAGCAGCAGCATGAAGGCGATCAGCTGAAATACAAAACGTATCGAATGTCCCGTCTCCCAGCTGGCACGCAAGTCCATCCAATTCGATGGGATCGATGTTGGTGTCGCCGCGCGAAAAATCTCGTTGGCGGGTGCGACAAAAACAAAGAAGACGATTGGAAACGCAATCAACAACGCGATTGCTGCAGCCAATGCGAGCAAGAATTCGACGCGCATTCCGCGCGTGACGGCCGCAAGGATACATGTCGCCAAAATGGCCATCGGTTCGAGAATGCCACCGGCATTGGGCGGTCCCCATTCTTTATACAGGGTCTGCTGCAGATAGATGTAGGTTGCCGCGTCGTAATGCAATTTCACCGGGCGTTCGAGCACGTGCGCAAATGCCAGGCCGGTTAGCAGGGCGACGAGCAGCAGCGTCATGAACCGCCAGACTTTGACAAACATGTGTGCTCTCCCCTTGAAGGCTACGTCCCCGTTCTATCGAGCACCGCTGTGGCTGCGGCGCATATTTTATGCAAAATAGGTATGTTCAGTTTTTTATGATTTCATCAGGAAAACGATCCTGTTCGAGATTCAAAACAATGTTGTGTTCAAGCAGCGCCTTGAGCCCGCATAGCACCAGCGTGAACCCTTCCGTGGAACTGATCGCCTGTTGTGCGATCTGATCTTCGTCTCCACTGAAACCGGCATTGGTGATTCTGACGAAGGTCGTGCCATCCGCGCGGGGTG
>DASUGV010000141.1:0-5624 GCA_036273835.1 Rhodocyclaceae bacterium | reverse complement strand
TGACCATCGATGATGGCCCCGATCCGGACGTGACGCCGGGCGTGCTGGAAATATTACATAAGCATAGCGTATCGGCCAGCTTTTTCTGTATTGGCGAACGCGTTGCGGCGCATCCCGACCTGTGTCGTGCCATCGTGGCGGGCGGTCACACGATCGAGAATCACAGCCATCGGCACTCGCATTGCTTCTCGCTGCTCGGCCTGCGTGGCATCCGCCAAGAGATTCAGACAGCACAGGAAGTGATCGCGTCGATCACGGGACGATCTCCGTGCTTCTTTCGCGCACCAGCCGGTTTGCGCAGCGTACTCTTGTATCCGGTACTGCATCGCCTGGGCATGCGGCAAGTCAGCTGGACGCGGCGCGGATATGACACTCGAATACACAACGCCAGCGTTGTGTATAAACGGCTCACGCGCGGGCTCGCTGCCGGCGACATTCTGTTGTTGCACGATGGCCATGCGGCACGCACCTCGAATAATGCTCCGGTCATTATCGAAGTATTGCCCCAATTGCTCGAAACCATCGCCGCGCGCGGCCTGCGCGCAACCAACCTGCAAACGGCATTGGGCGATGCGTCCGTTCATTCTTGATGCGCTGGTCGACCTCGCGGCGGCGCCATACCGCGGGGTAGGTCGCATGGCTTGGAAATTCCTGCGCGGCAAACTCAACGGCGATCCCGCCTTCATGGGTCTGCTGGAGCATGCGCTGATCCCAGACAAGGCACGTCTGCTCGATCTCGGCTGCGGAAGCGGATCACTGGCAGCATGGCTACTTGCCGCCGAAATGTTTGCCGCTCAAAACACCTGGCCCGAAACGATGGCGCGGCCGCCACAATCGCTGCGCATTCGCGGCATCGAACTGGCGCTTAAGGCAGTAACTCATGCGCGTGCCGCACTTGGGAGTCGCGCCGAATTCGTCTGCGCCGACATTCGTACCGAAGCGTTTGGCATGGCCGATGTCGTTGTCATACTCGACGTACTGCATTACATCGACTATGTCGCACAAGACGCCGTCCTCGAACGAGTCAAGACAGCTCTGCATGGCAAAGGACGTCTGTTGTTACGGGTCGGCAATGCAGCCGGCGGTTGGTCGTTCAAGCTCAGCCAATGGATCGATCAACTCGTCGTCCTGGCGCGCGATCGTCGCCTCGCGTCCCTGTATTGCCGGCCCTTGAGCGGATGGATCGCGCATTTGCAAGACATGGGTTTTTCGGTGCGGCCCGTGCCAATGAGCGACGGCACGCCCTTTGCCAATGTATTGCTGGTGGCGGATTTGGAATCGAACTCAGTCTCTTCCTCAGTTCCTTCATAAGCCCTCCAACGCAGAGGCGCGGAGAGTTGCTAGAATCGCGCAAACTCTTTCATTTACCTTGCACCGGACTTGCCCATTGCAACCATTGCAGCTTTCAGCCTTTACCGTCACCTCCTGTCTCGGGCATGGTCTCGAACCGACACTGAAAGCCTTGCGCGAGAAGCGTAGCGGCTTATCCGGCCGCCGTTTCGAAACCGTTACCCTCGATACATGGACAGGTGAAGTCGCGGGCGTTGATGACGTTATCATTCCTGCCGCACTAAGCAGTTTCGATTGCCGCAACAACCGGCTGGCATGGTTGGGTCTTCAGGGCGACGATTTCCTCGGTAGGATTCGAGATGCTGTGGCTCGTTATGGCACCGAGCGAATCGGCGTTTTCCTCGGCACCAGCACTTCCGGCATGCTGCAAGTCGAGCAAGCCTATCGCCATCGCGATCCCATGACAGGTGCGCTTCCTGCCGATTTCAACTACCACCATACTCACAATAGCTTCTCGGTCACCAATTTCGTGCGGCAGGCTTTGGCGCTGCGTGGCCCAGCCTTCGTCGTGTCGACCGCATGCTCGTCCAGCGCCAAAGTATTCGGCAATGCCCAACGCATGATCGCAGCCGGGCTGATCGATGCGGCAGTGGTCGGCGGCGTCGATTCCTTATGTCTTACGACATTGTATGGTTTCCATTCGCTGCAATTACTCGCAAACCAGCCATGCCGCCCGTTCGATGCGGCGCGTGACGGGTTGTCCATCGGCGAGGCCGCAGCTTTTGTTCTGCTCGAACGCGTTCAACAGCGCACGGGCAACAACGATATTTATTTACTAGGAGTGGGCGAATCCTCCGACGCTCACCACATGTCGTCTCCGCACCCGCAGGGTCTGGGTGCGCGCCGCGCCATCGAAATGGCGCTCGAACAGGCAGCATTGTGTCCGGCCGATGTCGACTACATAAACCTGCATGGCACCGCCACGCGCAATAACGATGCCGCCGAGGCACTGGCCATCGAAGCGCTATTCGGTCCGGACACGCCCTGCAGTTCCACCAAGGGTGCGACGGGTCACACACTGGGCGCAGCGGGTGGTGTGGAAGCGATCATCTGCGCATTATCCATTCAACATGATCTTGCGCCTGCCGGGGTCAACACACAAACGCTTGATCCGGAGCTGCACGTAAACTATTTGCGGACCAACCGCGAAACGAAGATCGATTGCGCCTTGAGCAATTCATTCGGCTTTGGCGGCACCAACTGCTCCCTGCTATTGGGACGTATGCCGGCGACATGAAGACAATGCGAAAGCAATCTTGCGGGAAACTTTGGCCATGACATTACCCACGATTTTCCTCAATGGCATCGGCGCCTTCGGTCCTGGGTTCGACGACTGGCCAAGCTTGAGCGCGATGCTTCGCGGCGAAGTCGCATGGTCGAGCACCGCAACACAGGCGCCTACACCGCAAGCGTTGCCCGCAGCCGAGCGCCGCCGTGTCGGCATGTCGGTCCGGCTTGCATTGGCTGCAGGTTTCGAAGCAACAGCGCATGCGCACGCCGATCCTGTGCTGCTGGCAAGCGTCTTCAGCTCGTCGAGCGGAGACGGTCAAATTTGCGACGGCCTATGCGAAACGCTCGCCTCGAACGATCGCCTCATCTCGCCAACACGCTTTCATAATTCCGTGCACAACGCAGCGTCCGGATACTGGAGCATCGCCACTGGCTGCATGGCGGCATCGACTAGTCTGTGCGCACACGATGCAAGTTTTGCCGCAGGCATGTTGGAAGTCGCCACACAAATCGCCGTGACAGATGACGATCATCTGCTGATTGCGTATGACACGCCCTATCCCGAGCCCATGCAAAGTTGCCGCCCGCTATACGATGCTGCCGGCATTGGCCTGGTATTCAGCAAACATCCGCGCGCCCAATCCATCGCGGCATTACAGGTCAGTCTGGCAGAATCCAGTGTCACGCCTTGCCCGATCCAGGCAATGACAGCATTGCAAACGGGTATTCCGGCTGCGAGAGGATTGCCTTTGCTCAGCGTCATCGCCAAGCAAGAAGCAGGCGCCGTTTATGTGCAGTATCTCGATCCGCTCGCGCTACGCATCGAAGTCAAGCCATGCAGAGCGAATTGCTAGATCACGACTGGATCGCCGCCCGCATCCCGCATGCCGGTAGCATGTGCCTACTGGATGGTGTTCAATCCTGGGACGATCAGCATATCGTCTGCGTGGCCAGCAACCATCGCGCGAGCAGCAATCCGCTACGTAATAAAAGTCGCCTCGGCAGCGTCACCGGTATCGAATACGCTGCGCAGACCATGGCGGTGCACGGTGCCCTGCTGACCGGCAAAGATGGCAGCGACAAACCGCGCGCGGGTTTCTTGGCCATCGTGCGAGATGTGAGCTGGCACGTCGATAACCTGGACGATCAAGTTGGCGTGCTATATATATATGCCAATAGAATTTCAGGCGACGACATGACTATCCTGTACGCTTTCGATATCCGCTGCGCCGACGTCCTGCTGATGAGTGGCCGTGCTGCCGTCGCGCTGGCCACCGGCGACATCATGACATGAGTCGTCTTCGCTTTCCGGTGTCGAAAAAAACATGAAACGCGCGCTCGTGACTGGCGGTAGCGGTAGCATCGGCAGCGCGGTATGCCGCGTTCTTGCAGCACAAGGCCATCATGTTCTGATACACGCGAACAGCAACCTCGCCGCTGCGCAGAAAGTTGCCGAAGAATTGCGTACGCTAGGACGGTCAGCCGAAGCGGTCGCGTTCGATGTCACCGATGCCGACGCATGCATGGTCGCGCTCGAACGAATTGTCGACGCGGGTGCCGTGCAGATTCTTGTGAACAATGCCGGCATTCATGACGATGGCGTATTCGCCGGTATGCAACGCGAGCAATGGTCGCGCGTCATCGATGTTTCACTCAACGGTTTCTATAATGTCACACAGCCGTTGATGCTTCCGATGATCCGCACGCGCTGGGGACGCATCATCAACGTCTCATCCGTCGCCGCGCTCACCGGCAATCGAGGACAAGTCAATTACTCCGCAGCCAAAGGCGCATTGCACGCCGCCACCAAATCGCTCGCGCTCGAAGTTGCGAGCCGCGGCATCACCGTCAATGCCGTCGCCCCAGGCATCATTACTTCCGATATGACAGCGCAAGTATTCGACAAAGACGCAATCGATCGCCTGGTACCCATGAAACGCGCAGGCCGCCCCGACGAAGTCGCCGACCTCATTGCCTTTCTCGCATCAGAACAAGCCGCCTATATTTCCGGACAGATCGTGTCGATCAATGGTGGGATGATCTAGCGCGCGAGCTAGCCTCCACCTTATCCATGAAATAGGACGATGTTTTAACCTACGTTTTCTCTTCCGAATGTCATTTACTGAAACGGTATACTGGCCGATTCCATTAACCTATGCGCCCCGTCAACGCAACGTCATAATCCTTCGATCACCATCGGCATGACACTTGTCGGACATTCTTTTAAGTATCGGAGCACGCAAACTCAATGATCATTAAGTTACTTGCAGCGCTTTTATTCACGTATTCAATCTATCTTGGTCATTGGGCAATGACGGCGCTTTCTGCCCTGGGGTTTTTGGCAACGATTTTTTCTCTCACGACCGTGTATGGTCTGGTAGCAAGCAAGCGCTGGGCGCAGTACTGTTGGTTCATAATCGCGATAGGTGCGCCGGCCTTATGGTTGTTATCTGTCGGTCACATTATTTTATCCGGCTGGCCCTATGCCAGCATGCTAACATCCATCATCTCGCTACTACCTGGACTCTTTCTCGTCCTTATCTGCGGGCTAGGGAGCGTTGCCATATATAAACATTTTCGGGGTGGTGATGCGCTGAATAAGTAGTTCCGCAAACTTAGGGGCGACTCAACAAAGGGAGACAATATGTTTGGATACAGCAAGTGCTGGGATCGTCAGCACGCGGTGCGATGTCTGTTTGTCGCAGTGAGTGTAGTGTGCCTGACCGCATGTGCGGACGTGGTACAGCAACCTGTCGATGTTCCGATCATGCGATCCGAGGCAACGATTCCACAAGTAGTTGCGATCGATGGCGATCAAAAAGTAGACGTATCTACCGGATATTCTCGTACAGTTCGCTCAGGTACTCACTGGCGCTATATCGGATCGCTTTCGCAAGGCGAGGTATACAAGCCGACTGATTCCACGTTCACGGTCGAAAGCAAAAATATCCACGAGGCATATCTTGTCATCAAGAATAAAATGCTGATTGGTTACTATTTGCCCGTGGAACAAACCATTTCACTGCTGGACCATCCGGTTCAGC
>DASUGV010000140.1:0-7584 GCA_036273835.1 Rhodocyclaceae bacterium | reverse complement strand
GATTTTCGATCCTGCGGGTACTACCCAAAATACCGATGGCAGTATCGCCACCGGGAGTTGGTCAAACGTCACAAATCTCAACGGCGCTTTCGGCTGCCGCTGGAACCAGATTGCCGTTGCCATGCCTGAGCGCGGAGAAGTTTTCCGCATGCGGCCGAGCGACAGCAACACGCCGGTGCACGTGCTCACGCTGGACAATCTTGCCAATTCTTTTGCCGTAAATCCCATCGGCACCGGCTGGGAAGGCGCTTATGATCTGCCGTGGTCCGGTGGCTCGCCGCCCGACGTTTCCGGCTCAGCCTTCGCGCCCGGAACAACGCGTGCGGACGATCGCATTTACATATTGGAGAACGCCGACAACGGGCGGCTTTGGGAGATCAACCCCAACGACTGGAGCGGACAGCTTCTCGGCACGACCGGCACGGGACCGCGTGCGGCAATCGCCGGCAACTACGAGCGCTTCGTCTTCGATCGCAAACACGGTGTGCTGATGTCTATGCCAGCAGCATCCGTCAACGGCACGATCGATGTGCCGAACGTAAAAATTATTCGAATTCGCTGACAGCGATGATTGAATCTTGATCCATAACAATATTCTTCAGCGGAGGTTGTATTTAATCTAGCCTCTTTGAATGGTACGTGCTCAATCGATGAGAAAGCCGGATCTCGTGTGCCCTGCAGGCAGTTTGCCCGCTCTAAGGCAAGCAGTGGACCATGGCGCCGACGCAGTTTATGTGGGGCTGAAGGACATAACGAACGCACGCAACTTCGCCGGCCTCAATTTCGACATCGAATCCGCTGGAGAAGGCATTCGTTACGCTCACTCCAATGGCCGGAAAGTGTTCATGGCAATCAACACGTATCCTCAGGCTGGAGATGAGTCGCGCTGGCAGACTGCGGTGGACACGGCAGCCGACCTTGGAGTAGATGCCGTTATCGTCGCCGACATAGGTCTGCTGGACTATTGCGCTCGCATCCATCCGTCTTTGCGGCGGCATCTTTCCGTGCAAGGTTCGGCCACCAATTACGAAGCAATCAATCTTTATCGCGATTGGTTCGGCATCGAGCGTGCTGTACTACCACGCGTTCTGACGCTGGCGCAGATAAAGCATGTGATCGCCAACACCAATGTAGAGATCGAAGTGTTCGGCTTCGGCAGTCTATGCGTAATGGTGGAAGGGCGTTGCCTATTGTCGAGCTACATCACCGGAGTTTCACCCAATACCAATGGAGTGTGCTCTCCTGCAAAAGCAGTGCGATGGCTGGAGACATCCCAAGGTACGCGGCAAGCGCGGCTCGCTGGTGTACTCATCGACGAATACATGCCGAACGAACCCGCTGGCTATCCGACCCTATGTAAGGGCCGGTTCGAAGTGAATAGCGAGACCTATTATGCTCTGGAAGAACCCACGAGTCTCAATGCGCTATCGCTGCTGCCCGAACTGATATGCATGGGGGTCGCCGCAATCAAGGTCGAAGGCCGTCAGCGCGGCCCTGCTTACGTGGCAAGCGTTACGAAAACGCTTCGTATGGCGATCGACGACGCCTTCGACGCCAGCGCCGGCTTCTGCGTCAAACCATCCTGGCAGCAGACGTTGAACAAACTCGCGGAAGGCCAACAAGAAACCTTCGGTGCTTACAGTCGACCTTGGAAGTGAGGCATATGAAACTCAGCCTCGGCCCGCTTCTATATTTCTGGCCGCGTAGCGATGTATTGAGATTTTATGCCGATGCCATGGCGTGGCCGGTAGACACGATATATCTCGGTGAAGTGGTATGTGGCCGCCGTCGACAATTGAGGACAAGCGACTGGCTTGCCATTGCTCGTGATCTTGCCGTCGCAGGAAAAGAAGTCGTGCTGTCTACACAAGCATTGCTGGAAAGTGAAAGTGATCTTAAGACACTGCGCCGCATTGCTGCCAACGGTGAATTCATGATCGAGGCCAACGATCTCGGCGCAATCCGGTTGTTGCGTGGCACACGCTGGGTCGCCGGCCCCCATTTGAACATCTACAATGCCACCACGTTAAACCTATTTGCTGGCGCAGGCGCCGTGCGCTGGTTGCCACCTCTTGAGATGTCGCAGGAGGGACTGTCAACGACATTGACCGGGCTGCAGACCAACGTCGAGACGGAAGTATTTACGTGGGGACGATTGCCTTTGGCATTTTCTGCGCGCTGTTTCACCGCGCGTCATTTCAATTTGAGAAAAGACGAGTGCCAATTCCGCTGCCTCGATTATCCGGACGGCATCGAGCTCAAAACACGTGAAGCACAAACATTTCTAGCCATCAACGGGACACAGACACAGTCGGCCGCCACGCAATCGTTGTTGCATCACCTGCCGACCTTGAGGCGGCTGGGCGTCGGCATGCTTCGCATTAGTCCACAAAGCTCCAATACACAACATATCGTGGCCTTGCATCGCGCCGCGCTCGATGGACAACAGTTCGACACTACGATGTTGAAGTCTCTTGCAGCCCTCTCGTTATGCGATGGCTATTGGCGCGGTGCCCCCGGCATTGACATAGACAAAGCACATGCGAATCCTTAATGCGCAGAGCAAGCAAGCACAAATTATCCGGCTGCCGTCGTGGCTGGCTCACGTCGGTCCATATTTGCCACAGCGTCCTTGGTCGGAAGCACTAGTATTTGCATTGGAGGCTGCGCGTCAAACCCGGATACTGCTGGCCGACCTCTCTTTTCTAGATGACAAAGTCATTCAAATAAATATTGAAGATTTAGGTGTCCTAGCGTCTGTACGTTATTGCAGTGGCCGATTCCGAGCCATGCCGTCGGACTCGATGGCTGACATCCTTCTGTCTGCCAGTGCATGCGACTACCTGAAACTGCTACGACGCGAAGAAGATCCTGACACCTTGTTTTTCCAGCGCCGTTTACGTATCGAAGGCGATACTGAATTGGGGTTGATACTCAAGAATTTTCTTGATTCGAGCGAATTGCCGCGCTGGCTGCAGAGATTGATCGGGACCATCTGAAGGATGTGAAATAGGCCTGCCACATGCCAATGCAGATGCCGAATTCATGCAGCGCAGCACGCCGGCAAACTACGGAAACTTGATTGGTCTATTTCTGCTAGGGAAAGCGGGAATAGCAGATACCGGATAAAGTGCTAATAATAATACTGGCCTGCGTTCCTGGCCCACTTGGCATTTCCGACATCCACGAGGAGAGATCATGAAAGTATTCTGCACGCTGGCCTTGATAATCGGGCTGGGTACAAGCATCAGCACGACTTTCGCTCAACAACCCATTGTCATCAAGTTCAGCCACGTTGTCGCGTCCGACACGCCGAAGGGCCGCGCGGCGGACTACTTCAAGAAAGAGGCCGAAGAACTCACCAAGGGCCGTGTCAGGGTCGAGGTCTATCCCAACTCGCAACTCTACAAGGACGGCGAGGAAATGGAGGCGTTGCAGTTGGGCTCCGTACAGATGATTGCGCCTTCGCTGGCTAAGTTCGGTCCTTTAGGTGTGAAGGAATTCGAAGTCTTCGACATTCCCTACATGTTTCCAAGCCAGGCTGTGCTGGAGCGCGTAGAAAACGGTCCGATCGGACAAGGCCTGATGAAATTGCTCGAACCGAAAGGCATTATTGGTTTGGCATACTGGGACAATGGCTTCAAGATCATGAGCGCAAATAAACCGCTCATCGTACCCGGCGACATGAAGGGACTGAAGGTACGCATTCAAAGCTCCAAGGTACTGGAAGCGCAGATGCGTCAACTCGGTGCCATCCCTCAGGTCATGGCTTTCTCCGAGGTCTATCAGGCACTGCAAACGGGCGTCGTGGACGGCACCGAGAATCCACCCTCCAATTTGTATACCCAGAAGATGTATGAAGTGCAGAAATACGCCACCGATACCAATCATGGCTACCTCGGTTACGCCGTCATTGTTAACAAAAAATTCTGGGAGGGACTACCTGCCGACATTCGAGGGCAACTCGAAACGGCAATGAAAGATGCGACAAAATATGCCAATGCCATTGCTAAGCAGGACAACGACGACGCGCTAGCCGCCGTCGAGAAATCCGGCAAGACGCAAGTGACGCATCTGACACCGGCGCAGCGAAAAGTTTGGCAGCAGGCGCTTTTGCCGGTCCAGAAAGAAGTCGAGGATCGCGTCGGCGCCGATCTGATTAAATCGATCAACAAGGAAACTGCTGCGCTCGATGGTAAGTAAATAGTATTTTTTGTCGGTCCAAAAATAGACGCCAAGCAATTCAATCTTTGCTTGGCGTTTTCATAACAAGGACATCATGTTTTTACGAATCCTCGATCGGCTGGAAGAAATCCTGATTGCATCGCTGATGGCCGCAGCCACCATCGTCATCTTTCTCGCCGTCGTTCATCGCTACCTTTCCACCATACCCGGCATACAGGATTACACGCTCAGACTGCATGTCAGCTGGGCGCAGGAACTATGCATCTACATGTTCGTATGGATGGCCAAGTTCGGCGCAGCTTATGGCGTACGCACCGGCATTCACGTCGGCGTGGATGTAGTGATCAATCGTTTGGAAGAAAAAAATCGCGCCCGGATTGTGATCTTCGGTCTGCTGGCCGGCGCGTTGTTCACCGGCATCGTCGGCGCGCTGGGCGCCCGCTTCGTGTGGGATATGGCGCATACCGACGCAGTGTCGCCGGATCTCGAACTGCCCAAGTGGATTGTCTACCTGTGCATTCCATTAGGTTCGTGGCTGATGTGCTTCCGCTTCGTGCAGGTTGCGTGGACGTTTGGACGGACCGGCAAGCTGCCGCATCACGACCACAGTCATGTGGAAGGCGTGGAAGAAATCGACATAGAAGCCGACATCCTCGGCGATCTGGCCCGCAGCGCAAAGACACCGCTTGGCGGCAAGGCAGGTGCGGCATGAATGCCTTTATCATATTTGCGCTGCTGCTGGCGCTGATGCTGACCGGCATGCCCATCTCCATCTCGCTTGGGCTGACGGTGCTGACTTACTTGTTCACCATGACGAACGTTCCCTCGATCGAGGTGGCGCACAAGCTTTTCACGGGACTCGAGAATTTTGAAATCATGGCGATCCCGTTCTTCATTCTCGCCGGCAGTTTTCTTACCCATGGTGGCGTTGCGCGACGCATGATCGCCTTTGCCACATCGGTCGTCGGCCACTGGTACGGCGGCCTGGGACTTGCCGGCGTCATGGCCTGCGCATTGTTCGCGGCGGTATCCGGCTCGAGTCCGGCAACAGTTGTCGCGATCGGCTCGATCATCCTGCCCGCCATGATCAAAGCGGGTTATCCGCGCAACTTTGGCGCGGGCATCATCACGACTTCCGGCGCGCTCGGCATTCTGATTCCACCCTCCATCGTGATGGTGATGTACGCGGTCGCCACGAACGTGTCGGTCGGCGCGTTATTCATGGCAGGCATTATTCCCGGCATTCTGCTCGCGCTGGGACTGGGTCTCACCACTTGGTTCATCGCTTGGCGCAAGGGTTATCCGCGAGTGAGGATATTCGCCGATCGCAGCGGCGGACAGGCGACTGTCGCGGGATTTTTTGGATTGTTCTACGCTTTAGTCTTCACTATCGTGCCGCCTTGGCTGCTGGGTCGTTTCATCGGCAATCAAATCGGTTCGGCGGGCTTCGGCTATTTCCTCGCCGGTGCCGGTTGGCTAGTACTCGCACCCTGGACGACGCGAAACAAATGGATCACACGCTTTGTTTATATCGGTCTGATCGTAATTGGCGTGCCGATCGGCATTACGCTATTTATGACAAACGGATTATTGTCGGGTGGCGATCCTTTGCTGTTTTTCATCATTTTCGCAGTGGCATGGCTCATCGTCATCAAGATTTGCGGCTATTACACACGGATCGCGCCGACCTTCAAATTCGAGTTGCTGTGGGAATCGCTTGCCGTCTGGCGCGCCTATTGGGACAGCATCTGGGGCCTGCTGCTGATCGTTGTCGTCATGGGCGGCATTTACACCGGCGTCTTCACGCCGACGGAAGCGGCGGCCATGAGCGCAGTGTATGCATTTGTCGTAGCGGTGTTCGTGTACAAGGATCTGCGTCTCAAGGACGTGCCCAAGGTGCTGCTGTCCTCGGCCAACATGAGCGCGATGCTGCTTTACATTATCACCAACGCCGTGCTGTTCTCATTTCTTATGACAAATGAGAATATACCGCAGAACATCGCCCAATGGATGTTCAACCAGCAACTGTCGCCGTGGACATTTTTGCTCGCGTGCAATGTGTTGTTGCTGGCGGCAGGCAATTTCATGGAAGCATCGTCCATTGTGCTGATCATGGCGCCGATCCTGTTTCCTGTGGCCATGAAGCTGGGCATCGATCCTATCGGCTTTGGCATCATGATGGTGGTCAACATGGAAGTCGGCATGTGCCACCCGCCGGTAGGCCTGAACTTGTATGTCGCTTCAGGCATCACCAAGATGGGCATCACAGAGCTGACCTTTGCAGTCCTGCCGTGGCTATTCACCATGCTTGTGTTTTTGGCCATCGTCACTTACATCCCCATCATCAGCACCTGGCTGCCGCATCTGTTGATGATGTAAGTCCTCCCGGATTTCGGCGCAGCACGATTGAAATCCGAGGCACCGTGCAGTCGGCTCTACCGATCATTTCCGCACGCAATGTAGGAAATACATACCGAATTGTGTCGGACTGTTTCTTCATCAGCCGCTCGCCATCCTCAACCTCACCTCCATCGGCTGCACGCCGGAAAATTTGTACTGCGAGGCATGGGTGCTTACATTAGAGCAATCATGCGTACACCCAATTCCCTGCCGACGCCATGCAAAATCAATATTCTCGTTGCTGTGCGGCTTTGCATATGCGCGGCAATCTTATGTTGTTTTTCGGGTTGTGCCGAACTCGCCTTGAGCCTTGTGGGCGCCGGCGCCGGCGCGGGCATCAGCCATCAAATAAACGGAATGGCTTCGCGTACTTTCAACGAGCCGCTGCCAAAGGTGAAAAAAGCCACACTGCTGGCCTTAAGGCGTATGACGATCCGGCTCGACAAGACCGACGAAAAAACTTCCGGCGAAACACTTAAGGCGGTTGTTGCCGATCTGAATATTCAAGTCGACATCGAAACGCTCTCCACCACCATGACGCGGGTAAGCGTCGTCGCGCGCAAGAACCTGCTGCAAGTCGATGCGGCGACGGCCAATGAAATCATCGTGCAAACAGAACGGGCCTTGGTCAAAGCTTAGATGTTTGCCCAAACAACGATTTATGCCTATAGCATGGGCCGGGTGATTGCGATCATCCCCGGCTCGCCGCCACAACGCCTTGCACGTCGCCGATCTGCTGCAACACCCGCTGCAAGGCCTCCGCACTGCCGACTTCGACCGTGAAGCGCATGTAAGCACGGTTACTCTTCGAGACCGTGTTGACGCCTATGACATTCAACTTATCGCGCGAGAACACGTCGGAGATGTCGCGCAACAAGCCTTGGCGATCAAGCGCCTCGACAGCGATATCGACGGGATAAACTTCCGACCGCTGCGTGGAAGCCTGCTTGCTGGCGTTGCCCCAATCGGCCGGCACGATGCGTTCTGGATGACGTTGGG
>DASUGV010000139.1:0-2112 GCA_036273835.1 Rhodocyclaceae bacterium | reverse complement strand
ATGCCGATGTGAAGGACCAGAAAGTCGTGGGGAGTTGCGAAGGCGGTAGCAAGAAGATCGTTTACAAGCGGGAGTGATTTGTTAGCTTGTGATTGCGTTGGCGCAATGCCATCGAACAAATTGGGATACGGACGGCCCCATACTTGTCGGACTAAGCGTAGACTGAACCGAGCGTAATCATAAGCAGGCGGCGCGTTTTCGCGGGTCAAAGCCGCCTGTATTTATTTGTCATTGTTGTGAATTCACGATGAAAAAGAAAGGTCGTTCGGGTCGACGGATCAGTCTTGCAATGGCTGCCTGGTCGACGCGACTGGAGGCATATCGCAATTTCTTCCGGCTCGAATCGCCTGGACTGAACAAGTTCGTCCGCAAACTCGTGCGCGTAAGAGCGCCTGCAATGAAGCGGTTACGCTGGCTGGGCCGCCATACCGGCCGCATGGCAACCGCATGGCTGCCGCGCCAGACGCGCTTCGCCGTGTATCGCAATCTGGTCAAATGCGATGCGGCGCCATCCGAGAAGCTCGTCCTCAAACTTGCCGAAACGAAAGAAGAACTGGAAGCTTGCTTCAAGCTTTTGCACGATGCCTATGTGGACGTGGGCTTCATGCTGCCGGATCCGTCGGGAATGCGCGTCACGGTCTACCACGCATTGCCCACGACGACGACGTTGCTGGCGAAATACGATGGTCGCGTGGTGGGTACCTTGTCGTTGGTCCGCGAGAGCGCGCTGGGTTTTCCACTGCAGAAGATTTTCGATATCGAAGCTATACGGCGTGCAGGCGGCAATATTGCGGAAGTGTCCGCGCTGGCGGTTGACCGCCGCTTCCGTTCGACCGGCGGGATGGTGCTTTTCCCGCTGATGAAATTCATGTACGAGTATTCGACCAAGTATTTCGATACCCGGCATCTGGTGATCGCGGTCAATCCGCGTCACATCGCGATGTACGAGTCGATCCTGTTCTTCCAGCGCCTGAAACAGAAGCCGGTGGAGCACTACGATTTCGTCAATGGCGCGCCGGCGGTCGGCGCGCATCTCGATTTGCGCAGCGCGCCGGAAATCTATCGCAAATACTACGATCACAAACCGCCGGCCAAGAATCTGTTCCGCTATTTCACGGAATTGCATATGCCGAATATCGTGTTTCCGGACAAACGTTTTTTCACCACCAACGATCCGGTTATGACGCCGGAATTAATCAATTATTTCTTCAACCAACAGACGCGCGCATTCTCCAAGGTGAGCGAGCGCGAAAAACTCCTACTGCATTCGATTTACGATTTGCCCGCATACAAGGCCTATTTGCCGCTCATTCCTGCCGACACCGACAAGAAGGAGCTGAAGAAGCGCCAGCATCAACGCTTTTCCGTGATGTGTCCGGCAGAACTGGTCGTGGCGCAAGATGGAGGGCCGGAACAGCACTTTCGCATCAAGGTTATCGAGTGTTCCATGACGGGTTTCCGGGCGCGTTCGGAAAATCCTCTACCGATCGACGTTATCGGCAAAGTGTCCATCGATCTGGGAGAACTGGATCACAGTCACATGCTCGTGCACGTGTCGCTGCGCGGAACGTCCGATTCCGAAATCTTTGTCTTCAAGATCGACGAGCCGGACTTGGCCTGGCGTAAATTCGTCAATGTGCTGCGCATGGCTCGCACGCACAGCGAGCTGAGCGACGCGACGCGCTTCATGCGCTAGTCTTCGATTATTCAAATATCATTTATTGGATATTTCAGCGCATTGAGCGCGATCTTGTCGCGAACCGCAGTATCCAGATCGATCTCCAGCACCATGGCGAGACGCACCAGATAGAGCAGCACATCCGCAATTTCCTGCTTCACGTGCTCGGCCTTGTCGCTGCGCATGATGCATTCGGCTTCGTCGTCGCGCAGCCATTGAAATATTTCCGCCAGTTCGCCGACTTCGCCGGTCAATGCCAGGAGCAAATTTCGAGGCGTGTGAAAGCGATCCCAGTTGCGCCGTAGCGCGAATTCGGCAAGCGTGGATTCGAGCGCTCGAGTGTCGATTAATTTCATGCGTCGTTCTCGTGGATTGAGATACTCATTGTATGATGCTAACGTCATTGACAAGAATGACCTCCCGTTCGTTTGCCG
>DASUGV010000138.1:0-2435 GCA_036273835.1 Rhodocyclaceae bacterium | reverse complement strand
GCTCGGCCTCGCCCACGAGCACACCGTGGAAATGAATCTGATACGAATTGAGCGACAAGCGCTGATCGTCAACGATGCGTACTTCTGGCACGACCAGGCCGAGATCCGTCGCGAGCTGTTTGCGCAAACCTTGTATGCGCTCAAGCAGCAATGCATTGTTCTCCCCGAACCATCCGACGAGCCCCTTGCCTACTTTCACTGAAATCGGATGCACTTCGAGCAGGTCGTCGAATTCCTGCGCGTCCGCGCTGGTGGCCGCAGCCTCTATGGCGTCGGCTTCCGCTTCGTCGGCACTCGCGTTATTTCTGACAAGCCGCCAGACGATCAAGGTGACGACCAGCAGAATCAAAGAAGGCCACGCCGGCATGCTCGGCATGATCGACAATGCGACGAGCGCCAGCGCAACAAACAATAAGGCGCGCGGCACAGAAAGAATCTGCCGGCTCACTTCAGAAGATAAACGCTCATCGGAGCCCGAGCGCGTCACGATGATGCCGGTGCCCACCGCGATGACCAGCGCGGGAACTTGCGTAACGATGCCGTCACCGATCGTGAGCAGCGTGAACGTATGCAATGCGTCGTCCCACTTCATGCCAAGCTGGCCTATGCCAATGGCAAAACCGCCCAAAATATCTACGATCAAAATGATGATGCCCGCGATGGCGTCGCCCTTGACGAATTTGCTGGCACCGTCCATGGCACCATAAAAATTCGCTTCTTTCTGCAGCAGTTTCCGTCTGCGTTGCGCTTCGGTCTGATCGATGAAACCCATGTTCAAGTCGGCATCGATACTCATCTGCTGACCGGGAATACTGTCCAACGTAAATCGCGCGGCAACCTCTGCAACACGTTGCGCGCCGTTCGTTACGACAACGAACTGAACGATGACAAGAATCAGGAAGACCACCAGTCCGACGACATAATTGCCGCCGACTACGTAGGAGCCGATCGCACCGATTACGCGACCGGCTTCCGCGTGACTCAGAATAAGACGCGTGGCGGCAATATTGAGCGACAAACGAAACAGCGTTGCGATCAGCAACAAGGATGGGAAAGTCGAGAACTCGACCGGCTTTTCCATGAAGAAAGTCAGCAACAGCAAAAGCAGCGCCAAGCTGAAATTCATGACGATCAGCATATCCAGCAGCGGCGCCGGAATCGGCATGAACAGCACGGCGAGAATGCCTACCGTGATGCCGACCAAAGCAAAATCGCCGCCGCGGCCCAACGAGCGTTGCATGGCCTTGATCATGCGCTCGCTCCTTTGGTGGCATTGCGCCGAATCATGATCGCCCACGCCATGATCTTCGCAACCTGCGGGAACACGGCAGACGGTATGACGTCGTCAAGTCGCGAGGAACGGAATATTTCGCGCGCAATGCGTGGCTGCTCGACAACCGGAATGCCATGCTTGCGCGCCAGCGAACGCATTCGCGCGGCCATTTCGCCCGCGCCCTTGGCGATCACTTTGGGCGCCAGATCTTCGTCGCGCCGATAACGCAGTGCAATCGCAAGACGTGTGGGATTTGTCAGCAATACATCGGCCTGCGGCACTTTGCGCAGTGACTGCGTGCGACGCATCAGCTCTTGCCGCAATTCGCGGATACGCGATTTGATGCGCGGATCGCCTTCGCGATTCTTATGCTCATCGCGTAATTCCTTGCGGCTCATCATCATCTTTTTGAGGAATTCGCGTCGAACGAGCAACAAGTCGATCAACGCGAATACCACCAGCAGCGCAAATAATTTCAACGCGTAACGACTGACCTCCGAACGCGTGTAGGCGAAAAGATGCAGACCGCTGTCCGCCGTCATCATCAGATATTTTGGTAAGGCGGCAGACACCAGAAAATAAATTGCCAGCCCGAAGAGCACCAGTTTGACGCTGGCCTTGAGTGTCTCGATCAGACTTCTTTTTGAGAAGAGACGTTTGAATCCCGTTACCGGATTGATCTTTTCCCACTTCGGCTTGACTGCCTCGATTGCGAAAACCGGACCCGCTTGCACGATCGTCGCAACGACGACAATCGCCATGATTGAAAAGAATGCCGGTAGCATAGCAACGAGAACGGATGTCGCGGCTATACCCAACCAACGCAATGCGGCGTCGGGCGAAAAACCAAACTGGCCTGTCGAAATGATCAGCCGCGAAGACGCTTGTAAAACAGCATGGACAACGTTGTCAGCAGTCAATGCCACCATCACGAAAAAAATCCCGACGACAGCGACACCCGTTATTTCGGTACTGCGCGGCACCGAGCCTTGCTCGCGCGCACGTTCCAGCTTGTAGGGCGTGGGCTGCTCACTGCCTTGCTGTTCTTGTTCGCTCATGATTCGAGCAAGCCTGTCATGTACGAAAACCAGCGCCAAACAGCACGCGACAGCGCATCAGGATTGATCATTAGCAGCATTGCCAGCGCCAGTAATCCCATGAC
>DASUGV010000137.1:0-8020 GCA_036273835.1 Rhodocyclaceae bacterium | reverse complement strand
CACGGATAACCGGCAATAGACGGTCCATGAAATCACTCATCGATTCCTGGCTGATGTCGTGCTGGCGCAGACGGCTGACTCTAAGCAATGTTTTTCCATGAGCCCTAAAGCGTTGTTTAAGCGTGGTCGGTCGGCTTTCATCGATAATCAAATGTCCTACTACGCCATACGATTCGAGCGTCGTCTGCGCAAAGACAGCGGCTTCGTCAACGCCCGCAATGCCAAAGTATTCCACCTTGGCACCTAGGCCTTGCGCATGAGCCGCGACGATGCCAGCCCCTCCTACGAACAAGTCGCTCTTGATCGGCGTGACCACGATCGTGGGATCTTCGCGCGACATGCCAAGTGGATCGCAAGTGATGTACTCGTCGATGATCAAGTCGCCGACCACTACAACTCTAAGCGTCGAGAATTTATGAACGTAAGCGGCCAGTTTCGCAAAATCGAAACCATGCCGTCGAGGAAAGTCATCTGGCTTCTTGATTACAGAACGATTGGGTTCATCCAACTCACGTTGCAATAAATCCAGCGACGAAAAACGCACGTCGCCAGAACTGAATAGCAACTTTCCGCCATAGCTTTCGACTACAGATTGTTCGGAATTAAAGCGCTGTTCATGCTCCTTGCCTTTCACAACGACATCGGGCTTTAGCTGCCCAATGAATTCTTCAGGAGGAACACGCAGCAAGAACGAATAGTCGACCGTACCAATAGCCTTGACGCTTTCCAAGCGCAATTGTTCCGGTACCAAAGCGCCGGCCGAACTGTCGTCAACGACCCCAACCACCAAAAGATCGCCGCACTCGGCCGCAAAATTCAACAACCTCAAATGCCCAGGGTGCACAATGTTGAAGTTACCCCAAACAAAAACAACGCGAAAATCATCGCCCGCACGCACTCGGATATCGGCAACTATTCCAGGAATTTCAAGACGGGCAAGAGATATTGGAGAGTTCATCGCGAATCTTTTTTGAAGTGGCTATGCATTCAAATTGCCGGAAATTTTACGCCAGTCTCGATGCCTTATCCTGCCTTCTGGTTATAAACTACAAATAGTTCTGGAACAGATATCTCATGCAACAGACATCATGATGAAAGAACGCACGGGCGCCGTTGTGATTGGCGCCGGAGTGATCGGACTTGCTTGCGCACGCGCACTGGCCATTCGAGGCTTCGAAACAGTCATCATAGAAAAAAACAACGGCATAGGCCAGGAAACCAGTTCGCGTAACAGCGAGGTTATCCATGCGGGCCTATATTACCCCACTCATTCGCTCAAGGCTTTGTTGTGTACGCAAGGCAATCGGGAACTTTATGATTACTGCATAGAGCATAATATTCCCCATCGCCGATGCGGCAAACTAATTGTCGCCACGCATCCCACACACGAAGAAAAATTGTATAAATTGCTTCGGCAAGCAAACGACAATGGCATCGATGACGTCGTGCAGCTCAGCAGTGCACAAGCACTCACCATGGAGCCGGCACTCCATTGCAGCGCTGCACTACATTCGCCTTCAACAGGCATCATCGACTCTCACGCCCTTATGCTGGCCTTGCTGGGCGAAGCGCAAATGCATGGTGCCGTGCTTGCTCTCAACTCCACGGTGAAAGGTGGTCGCATCGGCAACGATGGTATTGAACTGCTTATTCGTAGTAGCGCTGAAGAAATGCAATTGACATCGAACATCGTCATCAACGCTGCGGGCTTGTTCGCCTCGTCGGTAATTGAAAATTTCGACGGCTTCCCTCAAGAGCATGTACCCAAAACATACTATGCCAAAGGCAATTATTACGCTTTGGCAATACGCGCGCCTTTTGCACGATTGATTTATCCCATCCCAGAAGCAGGCGGATTGGGGGTCCATTTGACACTCGATCTCAGTGGCCAAGCTCGGTTCGGTCCGGATGTCGAATGGGTCGAATCGTTAGAGTATTCTGTCGACCCGAGCCGTAGCGAAAACTTTTATGCCGAGATCCGGAAATACTGGCCACAGCTCCCTGAAGCGTCTTTGACACCCGCATATTGCGGCATTCGCCCCAAGCTTGTCGGTCCGGGATCAGCAAATGCGGACTTCCTAATACAAGGTCCAGAAAATCATGGCATTTCTGGCTTGGTCAATCTATTTGGCATTGAATCGCCCGGACTAACCTCCTGTCTTTCCATTGCGGAACACGTCTGCAATCAGATAGGGCTATCGTGCGCAGTTCGGAATTGACGCGATGCTGAATTTGCCACAACTTCCCCACGGCGTTGCCTACGAGTGGCGACGCCTCCGACGACAGGGACTGATTAAGCTTCCTCGCAAAATAGCGTTTCACGTTTTTTCTATAGCGCTATGGCTTTTTCTATTGCCCATCACGTTCATACTTCATCTGGCGGGCTATCGTCGCGTCACAATTTTCACGGATAGGATTGGCCATTTAGCGCTCGAACCGGACTGCTTGCTCAAAGAGCAAGCGCTCGGCCTCATCCCCAAACGCAAGTGGTTCATGCTCGCGCCGCCGGAACGAGTAGCCAATCAGCATTTGCTTAATTATTGGCGCCCCCTGCTTCGTGTTCATGAGAACAAGACTACTTGTTTTATTTTGGCGAGCATGAGCCGCTGGAAACTGATGCGGTATGACATCTCTCATTACATTCTGGCGATCAACAAAGCTCAAGCGGCGTACCGAATTTATGCATGTTGGGGAGCGCGCGCGCCGTTGCTCGCTCTTACGCAATCCAATAATGATTTTGGCATACAGTCATTGCATGAACTAGGTCTTCCGAACAACACGTGGTTCGTTTGCGTGCATGTTCGCGAAGCGGGCTTCTCCCCCGTAGACGAGGAACTGCACGCCCATCGCAATGGAGCCATCGAAGCGCTCATACCGGCCATAGAAGAAATTGTGAAAAGAGGAGGATGGGTCATTCGACTTGGCGACCCGAGCATGAAGCCGTTATCTGCGCTGCCGCAATGCATCGACTACGCACACCATCCCATGAAATCCGAACGGCTAGACGTCGTGCTGTGTGCAAAAGCACGTTTCATCTTGGGCAACACATCCGGCATAGCTCTGGTGGGATCCGCTTTCGGCACGCCTTGTGCGTTAGCAAACATGATTCCCTTCTCGGCACTAGGCCTTGGACCCGAAGACATCAGCATCCCAAAACTGCTTTGGTCGGAAACTCTTTCGCGATATCTGACGTGTCAAGAAATCCTGAATTCATCCATTGCAAATTTTGCCAATGCCAAACGATATGAAGAGATCGGAATTAAAGTAGTCGACAATTCCAGCGAAGATATACGTCTTCTCGTTCTCGATATGATCGAAAACCTGAACATAGGTTTTCGATCAACAGAGACAAAAAATTCAGTCGGCCTGAAACTCGCTGCATCTCATTATGGATACGAGAGTATCGCCATCCTATCTCCAAGATTCATCGGCAGCCATCCAGAGCTACAAATGTCGCTCGAATAATCTGTAGCCACTCCAACTTGCGTTGGCATATCGAATTCCTCGGAAGGAGGATGTGTACCGATTCAATCGACATGCCCAAAAGTACGTACGACGACTGACTGTAACATTGCCAATGGTAGTCTCCTCCCGGCTCATTTTACCTATGCCATAAAACTATTGCGCTTTTAGACGCAACATAAACGATGGTATCGTAGCCCTCTTCTTAAAATGATGAAGACATAGGGTCGCGCAACGGCACCGATCCTGACAACCGATTTCGGGGAAATTCGATGCGTTCTGTTTTACTTCAGGCAATGCTGGTCAGCGTACTGGCACTTGTTTCGACGTCTGCTTACTCTACTGATACGGATGTCGCGCCGATACCCGATGACATATTGAATGCCTTGCCCGGTATGCGTCCGGTTGCAACGCATCCGCTCGTTGCGGAATTGATGGTCAGGCGTGCGGCCCTTATACATCTTTTGACGCGCGACCAGTCTGGCCCCAGGGAATCAACCCGCAATGCGCTATATGCCGAAGCGCACGCTCTTGCAGCCCTCAAGACGTCGCTGGCCCAATATAACGTCAGCGCCGACAGTAAAGAAATTATTGGAAAGCGGCTTGATGAAGTAAGCAAGCTTCTGGGACAACTCTTAAAAGCAAAATCGCCGCGCGAACGAGTCAACGCCAGCGCTCAACTTCGTTCCTGGATTGCACAGTACTGGAAAAGCGCAAGTGAATCTCAAGCTTCTCAGGTGCCACACGAAACTGGTAAAGGCTTTTCCTTTGAGCCGCCCAAAAATTTTCCTGCCCAGCCCGTGAGCAACAAGAAACCAGAATATCTCTCGCAGAGTGATGCGACTGGATATGCGATGTTTGGCGGAGGTCCAATGGGCATGGCAGCGCTTTTGCTACCAGCACTACCGGATCAGCAGTACTGCGGATATAGCGCTGCAGATACTCAAGCAGATGGCATTAATGTTATTAACAATGCCGAAATACAGGAACTTGCGCAGCAACTGGAATATTCACCTACGAAAATTCTTGAGTGGGTCAATAACAAAATTACTTTTGAACCGTACTACGGCGCACGTAAGGGTGCATTAGCAGTTTTGTATACGCAGGCCGGTGGTCCAAGCGATATAGCATCATTGACCATATCGCTGCTTCGAGCATCCGGCATACCCGCACGTTATGTGAAGGGACGCGTTTCCTTTAGTCGCTCGCAAGCCAAAGAAGAAGACGAGGCACTCAGCCGCTGGCTAGGGACGAAAACACTCGTTGCAGCAGCGCAAGTTCTTAGTTTTGGCCAATTCACCGGTCTTGGCTATGACGGGAATAGCGGTCAAGTTCAATTTGATCATGTATGGGTCGAAGCTTGCCTACCCTATGCTCATTATCGAGGAAGCCGCATTGATGCTGCGGGTAGCCGTTGGATTGCGTTGGATCCGAGCTTTCGCTCACCGAGTTATGTCGGTGGAGTTAAGGTAACCGACAAAGCAAATCCAGCGGATTTCGATTACACCGCCTTTTTGGCAAAACGGACAACACTCCTACCGGGCGAATATTTCGAGGATGGCATCCGCGCCAAACTAGCCGCCAACAATGGGCAAACCACTATCGACGATCTACTATATGCAGCAGTTCCCACACACGTAAACCTGGACGTCCTCCCCAGTTCCCTGCCCTATGACGTTGTCAGTTATAGCAATTGGCAAAATTCGGGTACCCCAGCGACGGCCACGCTACCGGCGCAGCATATGCTGCAATTGAGCATTGATGTTGCGGCGGAAAACGGCACCTCATCCGGCACACCGCTTATATCCAACACGTTGTTGTCGATGCCGGAAGTGGGCATGAAAAGAATCTCGCTCGTCTTCAAGGATGTCTCGGGTTCCAGCACCGTCAGCAACTGGCTCAACAACGGACAACCGACAAGCAATTCAAACGCCCAACCACCCTGCACTGCCAATGCGGTGCCTACTATTCGCGTTGATGGTGTCGAGAAAAATATCGGTCCGACTTCAGTCGGATTTTGCACGGCCAATAATCATCTCGATCTTAAACTTTCAATTGATGACATCGGTGGGGGCGCAGTCCAAGCGCAGGTGCATTTTAAGAACATAAATGCAAGCAGCATAACCAACATTGGAGCTTACGGACACCAGATATCGGATCGGTATATTCAAGAGCGAGCAAACAGCTTGATCCAATTTGTTCGATCCAACTCGAACGTCAACGCCGACATAAATTCACTCGATCAGGCTGAAGGTGAATTTCTTAATATCGTCGGTGCAAAATATTACAAGCACGTCGCCGAAAATATTCAGCGCGTTAGTGGGCTAGCAGGTAGTGTCGGCTGGCTTGATCCAAGCCTTGGTGTCGTGACGACACAGCAAAGAGTCGATCAAGTTTTCGACCAGCCGTTTGGTGTGAATCGAATGGGCTACTTAATTGACATGCCAGGGTTGCTCATTGCATTGGTCGATCGTGATACGGCAATAACCAGCCTAGATTTGGGCCGTTTAGTAGGCTATAGCAACTCGTCCTTCGAATCTTACGTTTGGCAGGAGAATGCGCGGCAGGATGCGGTGTCGACGGTACGCGGATTGCAATTTGCCAATGAGAATGGCATACCCGTGTATGACTTTGATGCATCCATACAAAGTTGCGCGGATTTGAAGTCCAGTCTCATATACAAGGTTGACCTGCCTCCGTCAGTTAGCAATTCCATCAACGCTGAAACCAATCTCTGTAATGAATTTGCTGCAACCGAAAATCATACGGACACGCCTGAAGAGTTAAGAGCGTGCGTTCGTGGCGCACTTACCATACTTGATCCGAGTGCCGTGAGTTATTACGATGACCTTCCCAATTCCAGTTCGGACCCACTCGCGTACCCAAAATCAAAAATCGACAATATATGCAGCACATATTTTGGTGCTGGCAGTACGGCAAAAATAAAAATACCCAGAAGCAATATTAATTATGACGGATGGGTTGGCGGCGTTTTCATGGCGGAGAACGGTGCAACCTTCCATGCTGACATCAGCGGTCAATCGAGTGCAAACGGAGGGTATTCGATTCCAACCTTTCCTCAATACGACTACGATCCGTCGTTCGATTCAGGTTTTCAGTATTGGACACCGCCACCGCTATTACCCTCTACGGACTCACCGTCATTCCCTTCTTTCACGCCCCCGGCCACCATTTCCCCCGCCATCGGTTTAGGCGTCACGCCATACACAATGACCGCCGGCGACCCGGTCAATCTCGTCAACGGCAATCTCTATCACGACGAAACGGACATCTCGATCAAGGGCCGCGGTGGGCTACCGATTGTTTTCGAGCGCTCGTACAACAGCCGTGAAGCGAAGGATGGTCCACTGGGTTTTGGCTGGACGCACAGCTTCAATCAGTACATCGAATTTGCCGACGATAATCCTGACCAAGCCACGCATGCGGACGACACCGATAGTGTTGTCTCCAGCATCGTATGGACGGATGGCACCGGTTCGCGCAAGTCCATTGCATCGAATGCCGCCGCGACAAGTTTCACTACGCCGAGCGGTTTCTATTTCACGGTCAGCCGCGACGCGCAGAACCGCTACGTCATTCAAGAAAAAAATGGCATGAAGTATTTCTTCGAGGCCAAAGATCCATCGCTGACTGCGGGCTATCGCGCCAAGCTGATACGCATCGAAGATCGCAACGGTAATGCGCTGATGCTCAGCTATGATGGTTCGAGTAATCTGATCAGCGTGACCGATGGGCTCAATCGCAGCCTCACCTTCTCCTACAGCGGTATACACATTACCCAAATCAGCGACTGGGCCGGCCGCACATGGCAATACGGCTACGACACTGCGGGTGACTTAACTCACTACAACAATCCGATTGCCGCAGGCGGCCAGAATCCCGGCAAGAGCTACGAATATTACACGGCGGACGACGGTCAAGACCTTGCACACGAGATGAAGCGCTACACCATGCCGCGCGGCAATGGTATGACGTTCGAGTATTATATCAATGGTCGCGTCTTCCGGCATTACAACACGCAACATCCGGATGAAGCGATGAGCTTCAGCTACAACGACTTCCGCCGTGAGACCGTCGTTACCGACGAACGCGGCAATGTCACGCACGACCTCTTCACGCGCTTTGGCAATCCGGAACGCATCATCGCGGCGGATGGCGGCGTCAAGACCTTTACCTATGACTGCGCCAATCTCTACGACACAACTAATACCAGTTGTGCCAATCCCTACAATCGTCTGAGCATGACCAATGAAGTCGGACAGACGACGCAGTATGCCTACGACAGTCAGGGCAATCTCACACAGACAACCTTGCCATCGGGTACGACCGTCAAGCGCGACGGCTTCGCCGCCAACACCTTCGGACAGGCACGCAGGGTTCAGGATCAGCGCGGCAACTGGTCCATCAATCGCTTCGACGTCAAGGGCAACGTGATTGATCAGATCGTGTTGAAGGCGGGTATTGCACCGACCGGTTGTCCGGCAAATGAATGTGACTTACCCGCAGCAACGTCCATCTCTGGCTGGACGCAGTTGGC
>DASUGV010000136.1:0-2553 GCA_036273835.1 Rhodocyclaceae bacterium | reverse complement strand
ACCCAGACGACGGGTCGGAATCATTCGGCAACCCTATCAACTTCCGAATACTGATTTGGCGCGGAACCTGACACACCGCTGTGGCAATTTCCACACAGTGTTGAGTAGCTGACAAATTTAGTGGTGATCTTTGGCATTTTCGTCTGATGTAGGCGGGTTTTTTATGGCACCAGATTTGCTCATGAAAGATACAACGTCAGGCATCTTTACCAACAAGGCTACGAAATGAAAACTCAACAATCCGGTTTCACTCTCGTCGAAATCGCCATCGTACTGGTGATTATCGGACTGCTGCTAGGCGGCGTGCTGAAAGGTCAAGAGCTGATCAACAGCGCCAAGGCCAAGGCTGTCATCAACGATTTTCGAAATACAGCTACTATGATAGCCGCATATCAAGATCGGTTTCGGGCATTGCCCGGAGATGATAATGCCGCAGATAAGCATCTGGCCGTTGTTGGGCTCAAATCTGGTAATGGAGATGGAAAAATTGATGGTGCGTGGGACGAAAATGCCGATGCTGATAAAGAGTCGGTCAGATTTTGGCAGCACTTACGTCTTGCCAATCTTGCTACTGGCAATGCATCCGATCCCGTCGCCAATTCTGTGAATGGCTGGGCTCCTACAAATTCCGAGGGGGGACGAATTGGCGTTTCCAGTACCGCCCCAGCAGGATTCTCCGGTATCCGCGGGCGGTTCTTCATTTGTCAAGGCAATTTGGATGGCCGCATAGCTCAACAAATCGATTCGACGATGGATGATGGTGATGGCACCACAGGTTCAGTGGGCGTAGCTGATAACTCCACCAACACAGCTGCGGCAGCTCCCAAAGAAGGGACGGTATACACCGTCTGCTATGGAATTTAGTCGTTGAATAATGCAAATTGAATATTGGACAAATGCGTTAGTGGATTGAGATTGCATTCATCTGCCCTTCAACATCCTCAACTCCGCCAGCGCCAAATCCGCTGGCACACCCAACAGCACTACCACGTCACCATCGACAAAACTGGTATCCGACGCTGGATCTACGGCGCGGATACCGCGTCGTCTTACGGCGGATACTTTGACGCCAATACCGGTTAAATCCAATTCGGCGATGGAATGTCCGATCGCATAAGCGCCGGGTTGCAAGACTAGGGAATGCAAACGCTCCTGCCGCGCCTCCGGCTGCTCGGTGACATCTGAAGCGCCGTGAAAGAAACCGCGTAGTAAGCCGTAGCGCTGCGTACGTACATCGCGCATGCGTCGCATCACCCGCGCAAGTGGTACACCGATCAGGGCCAATGTATGACTGGCAAGCATGATGCTGGTCTCGAGCATCTCCGGCACGACTTCCGCGGCGCCTCGTTCGATCAATCTTTCCATGTCGCGCTCATCGCTCGCGCGTGCAACGATCGGTACGTCAGGCCGCAGCGTTTGAACATGATGCATCACACGCAATGTAGATTGAATATCGTTGAAGGAAATCACAACTGCACTGGCGCGCATCACGCCTGCGGCCGTCAATGTCTCGCGCCGCGCGGAGTCGCCATACACGACCGTATCGCCCGCGGCGGCGGCTTCACGCACGCGGTCCGGGTCGAGATCGAGCGCCACATAGTTGACATGTTCCTGTTCCAGAAAACGCGCCAGATACTGACCACTGCGTCCAAAGCCACAGATGATGACGTGCTTCTCGGTAGCAATCGACTGCACTGCAATGCGCGTCAATTCCATCGAACGCTTCAACCACTCCGAAGCAACGAAGCGCATGACAATAGCATCGCTCGCCTGCACCAACATTGGCGCGATCAATAAGGACAAAACCAAAGCAGCCACCACCACCTGCAACACCGACGGTGCAATGAGGCTCAATCCGCTTGCTTGCGTCAACAACACAAACCCGAATTCACCTCCGGCACACAGCCACAATCCAGTACGCACTGCGACACCTGTGGAATTTTCGATCAAACGCGAAGTCGCCATCACCACGGCAAACTTCAAAACCAGCAGCGCCGCCAAAAGCCCGACTACTATCAAAACATTCTGGGCGATCACGGCGACGTCGAGGAACATGCCAACGGTAACCATGAACAAGCCCAACAGCACATCGCGAAAAGGTTTAATGTCCTCTTCCACTTGATAACGGTATTCGGTCTCCGAGATCAGCATCCCGGCCAAGAAGGCGCCCAGAGCCAATGACAATCCAGCCAACTCGGTCACCCATGCCAGCCCAAGCGTGATAAGCAGAATGTTGAGCATGAACAATTCCGACGAGCGTCTTTTTGCGACGATGTGGAACCAGCGGCGCATCAGCCGATGGCCAAGGAACAACACAACGGAAAGCACGATTGCCGCTTTGAGCGCGGCCCACATCAAGGTATTGGCCACTACATTCGCCGGTTGCGATAGCGCGGGTACTAGGATCAGCAATGGCACGACTGCAATGTCCTGAAAAAGCAGCACACCGATGACATGGCGCCCATGTTGCGAATCCAGTTCCAATCTATCGGCGAGCAATTTGGAAAGCATCGCGGTCGACGACATCGTGATTGCAGCGGCAATGGCAAAACT
>DASUGV010000135.1:0-4212 GCA_036273835.1 Rhodocyclaceae bacterium | reverse complement strand
AGCGGCGGGTATCCATCTCGTGATGGCAACGCAGCGTCCGTCGGTCGATGTCATCACGGGACTCATCAAAGCCAATATTCCTACGCGTATGGCATTTCAGGTGTCGTCGAAAATCGATTCGCGCACCATCCTCGATCAGATGGGCGCCGAAACCCTGCTTGGCATGGGGGACATGCTTTACCTTGCGCCGGGTACTTGCTTGCCAGTGCGCGTGCATGGTGCTTTCGTCGATGACAAGGAAGTGCACAAGGTGGTCGAACACCTCAAGAGCCTGGGCGCGCCCGACTACATCGAGGGTATTCTCAACGGCGCCAGCGAAGAAGGCAGCGATCTGTTGAGCGGAGTCGATGGCGGCGACGCGTCCGCTGGCGAAGCCGATCCGCTATACGATCAGGCGGTGGAGATTGTCGTCAAAACGCGTCGTCCATCTATCTCGCTCGTGCAGCGGCATTTGCGCATCGGCTACAACCGGGCCGCGCGTTTGATCGAACAAATGGAGCGTTCCGGTGTCGTATCCGCGATGAGCGGCAACGGCAACCGCGAAGTTATCGCGCCGCCGCTACGCGAAGGGTGATTTTCATCGCGACGTGGACGTCGCTCCCACAGAATCATCGGTGCAGTGGGCACGTCGCGATACTTCCACAAATGCTGAAAAGGTATTCCATGCGCATCATTGCAATATTCGTCGCCTGCCTTCTACCTCTGGCCGTGCAAGCATCTGATTCCCTCGACCAACTCAAACAATTCCTGACGGGCACTCATACTGCGCGTGCTAGTTTTTCGCAAAGCGTCGTTACCAAATCCGGCAAGCCCGGCCAGCAGGCTAGCGGCAGCATGTCTTTTCAGCGCCCGGGGAAATTCCGTTGGGCTTACGAGAAGCCGTACAGCCAATTGATTGTCGGCGACGGCGCCAAGCTTTGGTCGTATGACAAAGAACTCAATCAGGTTGTCGTCAAACCAATGGGCCAAGCGCTGGGTTCGAGTCCAGCCGCGCTGCTCGCGGGCGACAATGCGCTGGAAAAGAATTTCGATCTGGCTGACGGTGGAGAAGCCGACGGCCTCGCCTGGGTGGATGCGACGCCGAAGAACAACGAGGCGGGATTTGCGCGTGTTCGCATCGGTCTCAAGAACGGTTTACCGCAAGTGATGATTGTTGCCGATAACTTCGGCCAGACGACGCAGCTTGATTTTTCGTCCTTCGAGCGCAACCCACAGCTCGCGGCGGATATTTTCCACTTCACACCGCCCAAGGGCGCCGATGTGGTGGGAGAGTGAGCGTATAAGCGATATGACAAATGAGATGAGGAATGCGCTATGCCAAACAGTTGGTTGATACTCGTCGGGATTGGTATCCTGATGCTACTGCTGGCAAGAGGGTCGTTTCGCAAACCGGGCGTCACTTTCTGGGCTATCGTACCGGTATGGCGCGCCAGCAGTTATCTGAAGCCTGTCGGCGTCAAACTTTCCCTGGGCGGGACGATTATCGGACTGACGGGCATTGCCATGCATATTTTCGCGCGGCATATCTGACAGCTTCCAACATCGTCATGTTGCGGCCATCGCATTTATGATATTCGCATATGACTGATCTTTTTTCCGATCAAGCGCCGACCAACGCCCCGCTGGCCGAACTACTGCGTCCTAAGACGCTGGTGGAAGTCGTGGGGCAGGCACACCTGCTGGGACCGGGCAAGCCGCTGCGTTTGGCGATCGAATCGGGCAAGCCGCATTCGATGATCCTTTGGGGGCCGCCGGGTGTGGGCAAGACCACGCTTGCACGTTTGATGGCGACGCATTTCGACGCGGAATTCGTCGCCTTGTCGGCAGTGTTTTCGGGCGTCAAAGACATTCGCGAAGCGATGACACAAGCGGAAGCGATGCGTGCGCGCGGCCGCAATACGATTCTGTTTGTCGACGAGGTACATCGCTTCAACAAGGCGCAACAGGATGCATTCCTGCCTTACGTCGAATCCGGTCTGGTGACATTCATCGGTGCAACCACGGAGAATCCGTCTTTTGAAGTCAACTCGGCACTGTTGTCGCGTGCGTCGGTGTACGTTTTGGAGAGTTTGAAGCCTGAGGATTTGGCTCATCTCTTCGTGCGCGCAAAAAAGGAGGTTTTACATACGCTAAATTTCACAGAGGAGGCGCGGGAACGTCTCATCGGCTTTGCCGACGGCGATGCGCGACGTTTTCTGAATGTGCTGGAAACGCTGCAAACCGCGGCGCATGCTACCGGCATCAATGAGATCGATGGCGCATTCGTTGCGAATTCGCTTGCTCAAAATCTGCGCCGTTTCGATAAGGGCGGAGAAGCGTTCTACGACCAGATATCTGCATTGCATAAATCGGTGCGCGGTTCGAATCCCGATGCATCGTTGTACTGGTTCATTCGCATGTTGGATGGCGGTGCCGACGCGTTATATCTTGGTCGACGCATCGTACGCATGGCGGTCGAGGACATCGGGCTGGCGGACCCACGTGCTTTGCGCATGGCGTTAGATGCCTGCGAAACCTACGAGCGCCTGGGTTCTCCGGAAGGCGAACTGGCATTGGCACAAGTCGTTATCTATCTGGCATGCACGGCAAAATCCAACGCGGTCTATCGCGCCTACAATGAAGCGAAGCGTTTCGTCGAGCAGGATGGCAGCAGACCGGTGCCGCTGCATTTGCGCAATGCGCCGACCAAGCTGATGAAGAATTTGGGGTATGGCAAGGAATACCGCTACGCTCATGACGAACCGGATGCTTATGCGGCGGGAGAAAATTACTTTCCCGAAGGGATGCCCGCGGTCGCGTGGTACGAGCCCACGGACCGCGGTTTGGAGGCTAAGCTCTCCGAAAAACTCGCTTACCTGAGAGGGCTAGATCGACGCGCGCAAAAGGCGGAGGATCAATGAGCGAGCGGGTGCGCAGCACGGAACTGCACATACACGTGTAACACGTGTTCTACTTTGCCGAGTTTCTCAGGGTCCAATGCGTCATTCATTGTGTTGCTCATCGCATCGCGCATTGCGTCATTAACCTGCTCGGCCAAGGCATGATCCATCCGGCTCACGCCTTCATCTGTTTGTATCAAGCCGCATGCGACTGTGACGGCTACGTGTTCTGACAGATGTTCGTATTGAGCGAATAATGCTATCTCGTCATCGGTCAGATCGCAGTAATCCAGACAGTCGCGTTTTGACAACATAGGCTCTCCTTTGATCTATCGTGGTGCGATACATCGTGCACATACTTCACCCTACAACACGTATGCATAAACGCCAGTTGCAAGTCGCTATGCGTGCTGCACCGCGTGATGAATCATCGCAATGAGCGAACGAACTTCATCAACGATCAAGGGCATTCACAATCAGCACGTTAAGGCCCATTTTTTGAGACAATCCCCAAACCTTTCATTTCGTATCGGTATGTTTTATTTCTGATATGGATTTATTCGAACGTTTAGCCTTTTACTGAACAACACTCATGCTCGACATCCAACTACTCCGTACCCAGCTCGATGCCGTCACCCAACGCCTCGCTACACGTAATGTCAAATTTGATGCGCACACCTTCCAGGGCATGGAAGATGAACGCAAGACGCTACAAACTCGCACGCAGGAACTGCAGGCCAAGCGCAACAATTTGTCCAAGCAGATTGGCGTACTTAAAAGCAAAGGCGAGGATGCTTCTGCCGTCATGGCGGAAGTGGCAGGCATAGCCGATGAATTGAAGGCGAGCGAAGAGAAGCTGGCGAAACTGCAAGATAAGCTCAACGATTTTCTGTCGAGTATTCCCAATCTACCGCATGAATCCGTGCCGGTCGGTCACGACGAGTCGGGCAACAAGGAGGTGCGCCGTTGGGGCACACCGAAAGAATTCGATTTCGAAGTGCGCGATCACGTGGACATCGGCGCGCAAACGGGACTCGATTTCGACACGGCCGCCAAACTTTCCGGTGCGCGATTCACTTTTATGCGCGGCGATATGGCGCGTCTACATCGTGCTATCGCCCAATTGATGCTCGATACGCAAACTGGCGAGCATGGCTATACCGAATGCTACACACCCTACATCGTCAACCCGGACGTGCTCTACGGCACCGGCCAGCTCCCTAAATTCGCTGAGGACATGTTTCGCGTAGAGCGCGGCGGAGAAGGTTCGCAAACGCAATATCTGATTTCGACCTCGGAGATATCGCTGACCAATACCGTGCGCGACACGCTG
>DASUGV010000134.1:0-7097 GCA_036273835.1 Rhodocyclaceae bacterium | reverse complement strand
TAACCCGATGCGCCGGCCTGGATGGAGCGCACAGCATATTGATCTTCCTGATGCATAGTGAGAACGAGCACCGGCAGCTTGGGCATTTCCTCCTTGATCTGCTTGATGAGCGGAACGCCGCTTTTGCCCGGCATGGACAGGTCGAGCAAGACCAGATCGATATTGCCTTTCCTGACATGTGCAAGTACCTCGTGCCCATTGGTCGCCTCAGCCGCGACCACCATATCGGACGCGGCTTCCACGATGCGCCGCAAGCCCTCGCGCATGAGCGTGTGATCGTCGGCAACAAGGATGCGGATAGTAGTCGGATTTGTCATGATGTGATCGCGTTGGAGACAGCGCTGACTATAACGAAGCAGCCGGGCTTAAGGCAATTGGAGCACAATATACCGGAAGCATCATTGCCTGACTGGGCGGGGTAAGTATGCATAGGTTCGATAAACAGAAATTGGATATGTTGTTGAAAGGCATTGTCGAATCGGCGATGGACGCCATCATCGCGGTGAATGCCTCGCAACGTATCGTGCTTTACAACAATGCCGCGGAACAGATTTTTTTGCATCCTCCCGCATCCGTTTTGGGCCAGCCGTTAGACATATTGATTCCCAAGCGCTTTCACGTTGTTCACGCCGCTCACCTAGAGCATTTCGGACACACGGGCATGACCTCGCGCCGCATGGGTAGCCGCATGGTGCTGCGCGGTCTACGTGCGAATGGCGAAGAGTTTCCCGTAGAGGCTTCCATCGCCCATTCCGGCGAGGGTGCCGAAAAAATATATACAGTGATTCTGCGCGATGTCACTGAACGCGTCATGGCTGACGAATCGCTCGCACGCAGCGAAGCACGCTTGCGCGGCATTCTGGATTCGGCGATGGACGCAATCATCACTGTCGACGACGGACAACGTATTGTACTTTTCAATAATGCTGCGGAAACTGTATTCGGCTATACGCAACAAGAAGCCATGGGCCTTGCGTTGTCCGTGCTGGTCCCCAACCGTTTCCGTGATTCGCATGACGCGCATGTACGCCGTTTCGGCGATACAGGTGTGACATCCCGCCGCATGGGGACATTCCGCGTCCTCGCGGGTTTGCGAAAAAACGGAGAAGAGTTTCCGATCGAGGCATCCATTTCGCAGATAGAGGAAGACGGCCGTAAGTTCTATACGGTGATCCTGCGCGATGTCACCGAACGCGTACGCTCGGACGAAGCGCTGCGGCATTCGAAGGAAGAGTTAAGAGAATTGGCAGCGCTCGCACAATCGGTCCGCGAACAAGAAAAAAGCCGCATCGCGCGTGAATTGCACGATGAATTGGGTCAATCGTTGACGGCGCTGAAAATGGACGTGATCGCCTTGCGTGGCGAGGTGCCGCCGGAGCGCCAGCCGATGATAGAGCGCATCGCGCGCATTGAGGCCACGCTCAATCAAACGGTGGCGGCCACACGACGCATTTCGGCGGATCTGCGGCCGCTCATGCTCGACGACCTGGGACTTGCGGCAGCAGTGGAATGGGTCGTGCAGGAATTTACCCAGCGCTCCGATGCAAACTGCAATGTCGTGATCGAAGGCGAGCTCGATCTCAAAGACCCTTATGCCACTGCCGTATTCCGCGTACTCCAGGAATCGCTAACCAATATTGCCAAGCATGCTCAAGCGAGCGAAGTAAATGTATTGATCGAGCGCACCGCAGAAAATATTCATTTGCGCGTTCAGGACAATGGCATTGGCTTTTCGCTCGAAAGCCCCCGCAAGCGCAACTCGCATGGTCTGCTGGGCGTGCGCGAACGCGCGTATTTGCTGGACGGCGAATCGCGTATTGCCAGCGCACCGGGCGAAGGCACGGCCGTCAACCTTTGGTTGCCGCTACCCAGGGCATAACAACACTCCGCAACACTCCGCAACACTTCGCAACACTTCGGCTAGCGGCAAACAAGCACCGGTATTTTGCAGTGCGTGAGCACCTTTTGGGTTTGCGATCCGATCACCAGACCCGCGACGCCGCTGCGGCCGTGCGATGCCATCACAATCAAATCGCACTCCTCGAACTTCGCGGTATTGATAATGACTTGCCATGGCGCATCGCTGGTCGATGTCGTGCACTTGCAAGCAACGTCCGCCTTCTGAATTTCCTCTTTCGCCTGTGTCAAGGCTTCGTTGGCCGCGAATGAGGTCTGACGCGCAAACTCCTCGCTGAATGGTCCCATTGCGAACGCTACTGCGCTCACTGCTTGGGGATAAGGCGCCTGCACGTAAAGCACTGTGATGCGTGCGCGCAACGCACTGGCTAACAGCTTGGCTTGGCGGATGGCTTCTTTTGACAGTTCGGAACCATCTGTGGGAACAAGTATATGTTTGTACATGTTGGCCTCCTGAGTGATCGAAACAGGTGTTCGATTTCAAGATAGGCCTGCTGCGCAAGCGTACTTTGATAACGATCAACATCATTCATCGGCGAATACAAACGGCATGAATACGATATCTCGCATTCAAAAACCACCCGTTGCCGTGTAGGGCAATTCCTAATTCCGGTGGAGAACAACCGATGCGCAAATGGGATGCGCCCCACCTTCACATCCAGCCTTGACCGATATTCGCGAACGCTTCTGCAGCTCACACTGCAGTCATGAATCAAGCAGCCCTCACCAAGGTTTTCATTGTCGAAGATTCTCCCGCCATACGGGCGCGGCTTGTCGACCTTCTCAATACCATCGACAAGGTATGCGTTGTCGGCGAAGCGGATACGCCAGACAGTGCAGTAAAAGGCATCTTCGAAACCAAACCGGATTGCGTCGTGCTCGACATACAGTTAATCGGCGGCACGGGCGTCGAAGTACTGAGAGCGGTTGCTCCGCACATGACATCCACCGAATTCATCGTTCTGACCAATCACGCCACCCCGCAGTACAAAAGCTTCTATCTGAATGCCGGAGCACATTGGTTCTTCGATAAGACCGAAGAATTCGAACGGATCAAAGAAGCCCTTCCATTTCACCGCAGAAACGTTTGAGGAATACGCACATGCAAGCCATCATTGAGATTCAACGCGCCAGCGAAATCACCTGCACCGCAAAAGAGCTTGCCGTGCGTTGCACGAATTGCAATCTTCGCGAGCTTTGCCTGCCTCAAGGTATGACGCCAGAAGACGTTCAGCGTCTCAATGGCCTCGTGACAACCCGCAAACGAGTCAAAAAAGGCGAACGTCTTCAACACGCCGGCGAAGCCTTCAAACTACTTTATGCCGTGCGTAGCGGCTCGTTCAAGACCTGCATTACGACAGAGGACGGTCGCGATCAGGTCACTGGATTCAAGATGTCGGGCGAGTTGATCGGATTGGACGGCATCGAAACCAACACGCATATTGTCGACGTCATTGCATTGGAAGACAGCGAAGTGTGTGCCATTCCATTTGCACGATTGGAAGAGACTTCGCGCGAAGTTGCCAGCCTGCAAAAACAATTGCACCGCATCATGAGCCGCGAAATAGTCGGCGAACAAGGCCTAATGGTGCTCCTCGGCAGCATGCGTGCTGAAGAGCGCGTTGCAACTTTTCTATTGGGCCTGTCGCGCCGTTTTCGTGCACGCGGTTATTCAGCGACCGAATTTCACCTGCGCATGACGCGCGAAGAAATCGGCAGCTATCTTGGATTGAAGCTGGAAACGGTAAGCCGTGTCATGTCTCGTTTCCATGAAACGAAGCTTATTCAGATCAAACAAAAACATGTGGTGATACTGAATCCGAAAGGCTTGAAAGATGTCACTGGCATAGCAATCTCCCCCTTGTGAAAGTCGGTATTCCTGATACGTCATTGGCAAACCATCAGCACCTGGATGGGCGCACGCCTTTAGAGACTTAGCGCGGAATAGACGCGACGAGACTGACGCAAACTGTTGACCACTACTCGGCATGGAATGGCTTGCTGATTTGGACGTCGGACGGGCAGCACAAACTGCAGTCACTCGGATTCACGTAGCCTTTGGCGCGTTGAGCATCCAAAAGCCTCCGTACATAGAGGTTTTTTGTTGCCATGACGATTGGGTATTGAAAACTCTTCCCTGTTATCTGGGATAAATACAGGGAAATCTCACGAGGGCACACCTCCTCTTCACGTGTAGTGATGCGCCAATGCCATGTGGCACGGGTTTGCTAAATCTTGGCGAGCTAACTTCACCAAAAATTAACAGGGAATTTCACTTCCCGGATCAGAACGAAGATTGATGACAGCCGCCGACATATCTGAGAGAAGAAACAACTCTCAACGTGTGGTTCAGACTGAAATATCCGTTGCGGACTCGTCTAGTATGCACTTCTCGACTTCATTCTGTTGCAGGCAACGAATGATGCTCATGGACGATACGCCATTGCCCATCTCTTTTGCGGAACCCGATTGTGAGCCGAAACTCAAGACGAACCTTCTCGCCGCTGCTTAAATCGCCGCAGTGGCCAATCGCCGTTGCAAACGCTACATCTCCACCAACGGCAATCTCCACATTTTCAAAGTCGAACTCGACCGGCTTGGCCTGTAAAGCAAAGAACGTATCCCACGTTGCCATGTAGGCTTCTATCCCGCGAGACATGAAAGGTGGTGGTACATCAAACATCAATACGTCGGCGTCGTGGTCTGCGCGAATTCCGGCTAGATCCTCGTCGCGTACTGCTTGGGACCATCGAGCGATAAGCTCCCGCAACTCGGTTTCGTCGGGCGAGGTCCGATTCTGTTGCGCAATTTTTACCATGGTGTAGACCTCTCATTTAATCTATAAACGCACAATGCGTAGCCAAGAAGCCGCTACCCTACAGTCGGGAGGGATGATCTACAAGTTGCGCTTATAGATTTCCCTGCACGCTTCGCCTGCGGTTTTCGCCAGCGTAACTGTTTCGCATATTAAGCTCCAACTCCAGGCCCTGACAAAAGCCTTCGTACATGGAGGCTTTTTGTTGTCATAACGATCAGGTTTTGAAATTTTCCGCACCGTGGTGTGTGGTAACTGAGAACGGCCGCTCGTTTCTGGGAACTTGGCACCGCTGAGAATGATGCAATGACAAAGCCCCGCGTGGGGCGGGGCTTGGCGAGGCGTTTCTAGATGTGGCTTGGTGCTGAGCAGTTACTGGCGGTGGGCCGAGTCCACGTCGAATTTGTCTCACCCCTTCCCTGCCATCAGCGAAAAATACAAGGAAATTTCGCAAGTACACGCCTCGCCTTCATGCGTAGCTTCGCGCCAAATACTCTGTTGGCAACGCCGCAGCGTGAGTCATTACATTAATCCCACCAAAACTAACAGGGAAATTTCACTTTTCAAATCAGGGAAAGCAGTCGTTTTTCAATGCTGTAGCGCAGAGGTTTGCAGATATCTGACTTCTCGTTAGCGATCGAGGTTTTGGATCGCTCGATACAACGTTATCAAGCAAAGGCTACCTACTCGCGCTTTGATGTTTTACGTTGCCGGCGCGTTTCAGCAGCCAACTGCGGCCATCCCAGATCATTGGCTGTGTAATGTCCTAGCGTTCGGCTCTTGAGATCGACTGTGACATGATCATCTGGCGCCTTGGCGGTTGGACCATCGCTCGCTGGATGATATTCGATGCGTAATTGAGCTGCAGTGACAATCAGTCGCAGGTATCCATAATTTTGATCGTCATAATTTTCGAGCACAACCTGATCAGCATTCGCGCTGAGCGATCGCAGTACTTGCGGTACGCGTAGCGGCGGCGCGCCATGCTTGACCAACGGGACAACATTGTGACCGCCATTCCCACACACGACATAAGGTATCTGCGAGCCGTCCTGGCTGGTGCGCGTAAAGCGCTGGTAGTTGTGTACGTGACCACATAAGACAGCGTGTGGCCACATGCCAACGGCATCACACACGTTATCGATGTCCGCTTGCATCTGGGTACTCCAGCCGTGCTGCGATCCTGCGGTGAACGGAGGATGATGATGCGCAATGAGCACTGCGCCTTGATAGGCCTCTTTCTTTATCCGGGTGAGTGCCGCTTTAAGAAATTCCAGCTGCGAAGTGCCAATGGTGCTGTTGGCGATAACGCCGGGATCTTCCAGCGTATTGCTGTAGAGAACCAGAATTCGAACAAAAGGCGCATCAAAGGTGAAAAACACGCCTGGCTGGATTTGCGCAGTACGCGAAAGACCGCCCGCTTCAGGTGTGACTTCAAAACAGTCTGCACAGAAATTTCTTAGATACGCTTGCAAGCTTTGCTCATGCTTGAGCGGGGAGATCATGCCATCGTGATTACCTGCGACCGCCAAAACCGGTGCCGGATAATCCCGATAGGGTTCGTAGAATTGGTCGTAATAGTATTTCGCTTCGCCAAAGCTATAGACAATGTCACCCAGCAGAAGCGCAAATTGCGGCACTTCAGCCGGATGCATTTCATCGAAATCGGCCTGCATCTTATCGGTGACGAGACATTGCGTTCGCGGTCCCGTTGTGCTGCCACAGTCGCCGGTTGCATGAAAAACGATCTGGCCATTGTTCTGAATGGTTTTGATAGCTCTCTTGTTGCCGCCCAACACTTGTTCAAACGACAAAGTGGGTTCTATGCCGCCTCGCGGCGCCGGAAACGGTAGAGGATGAATCCTATGTTCAGCATTGAGCTGATCGATGCGCTTGTAGGCTGGGCCATCGGACGGATGTTTAACTTTGAAGAGATGGGGGTCGGGCGTGGCTTCGGGTTGAGAGAACACCGGGGTAGCCAACTGGCGTCCCGTTCCAGATGTTGATAAAGATTGATTGAGCGTCTGGGGCTTTTTCATGATGGCCTATCAACACGTGAGAGAGGCGAACATGCTAGCTCAAGACATTTAGCGGAATGCTTAGGAAAGTCATGGTAAGGAGCTGTCACTTGACTCAGGGAAAGCAAGTGATGTTTATCAGGGGATGTCGGTGGGTGTGGATTACGTTGCTCAAACTGCATGCCCCATTTTTGCGCGGCTCATCGCGCGACTCACAAACTCGCGCTTTGTCCGACCGCAAAACCGGCGCTATGGTCGACTCGCTGTTATGCAGCGTACTGTCATTTCATGCAAGCGACGAAAGCCTGAATGGGTAGCTCAAGCGATCTTGCGCATGGCTGCTGCTT
>DASUGV010000133.1:0-2919 GCA_036273835.1 Rhodocyclaceae bacterium | reverse complement strand
TGGCGAAATGCCATGGTCCGGACAGTACCTGTCGGTATTGCGCTTGAAAGATTGGTTGAGTTTGCTCGGTTTCGAAACCCACGCGGGCGCATTCGGCTGCTATGCACCTCCAGTGTCGACGGATGCCTGGCTGCATCGATGGTCTTTCATGGACATTGCTGGCGATCGTTGGTGGCCGTTTGCTGGCGGCTGCTACATTTTGCATGCGGTCAAGCGCGTGCAGGGAATGCGAGTGATTACACCCACGTGGCGAGAAGCTGCGCGTCGTAAAAAGGCCATGGTGCCGGTCGCGCAACAATCTACGCAGCGTCGCCGCGCATGCCGTTCGAATACCGCATCCGAACAATGAATTTGATTTTTTATAGGCCGAGCGTAAAACATCTTTGGAAACGATAGACATATACACAGACGGTGCATGTAGCGGAAATCCTGGCCCCGGAGGTTGGGGGGCGATACTCCGCGTGGGGCTGCATGAAAAGGAATTGTGGGGTGGCGAGCCGCTGACCACGAACAATCGAATGGAGCTAACGGCTGTATTGCGTGCACTTGCTGCGCTTAAACGTCCAGTCAGCGTTCGCGTTTTTACCGACTCGCAATACGTGCAGAAAGGTATTTCGGAGTGGATTCACAGCTGGAAGGCGCGCGGCTGGAAAACCGCGGCCAAGGAGCCGGTCAAAAATGAAGATTTATGGAGAGCCCTGGACGCCCAAGCTGCGATCCATCAAGTGAAATGGTTGTGGGTGAAAGGGCATGCAGGCCACCCCGAAAACGAGCGTGCGGACGCATTGGCACGCAAAGGTGCCAATGCAGCGCGCCAAGCGGGTCGAGCAATTGAATTTGATGCCGCGGAATAAAAAACAAGATTTCGATGTCAACAACAGACCTACGACATCAATTTAAACAATCCTAGCGCGATTACTGCAATGCAACATAATTCATTTTGTTGTTGTCATTGCTGCTCGATTGTACTGGTTTACCAATATAATTAAGACCCTGATAGGTTAGCAAAATCCTAATAGAACCAATTTGTTATTGTTCTCATTTGCAGCATAAGATTATTTGATTTAATGATAGAAACATTTATCAAATCTGATGGTTTAAGTTCTTGCGTCGCACAAGAAAGCTCGCCATAATTTAAACCGTGATGATTGAGCTTTGTGGTTTGTCCAAAGCCAATCCCAACGATGTCTCCTCCACCCTCCTCCTTTGGTGTGGACTTGGCGCAGCCCCAAAACCGGGCTGCGTTTTTTTTGGTGAATCGAAAAATTAAGCTTTGCAAATTTCATTTTGAAATCGTTCTGAACCTTGCGCCAGATCGGTTTGACAAGTGCGTTTCGCAGCGCGTACAATCACCGGCTTTCCGCTTGCGGCACGGTCGAATTTTTGGTTTCGGCCAGCCCAATCTTGCGGAATAAAAAAGCAGAAGTGAAAAGCGAGCAACAGATAACGAGGGAACCTCGGATGAAGACGTTTTCAGCCAAGCCGCACGAAGTAACGCACGACTGGTTCGTGGTGGACGCCACGGATAAGGTGCTGGGCCGCATGGCCAGCGAGATCGCGCGTCGTCTGCGTGGCAAACACAAGACTATTTATACACCGCATGTTGACACGGGCGATTTCATTGTCGTCGTGAATGTCGAAAAGCTACGCGTGACTGGCAACAAATCGCAGGACAAGATGTATTACCGCCACACGGGTTATCCCGGCGGTATTCGCGAAACCAATTTTATCAAGCTACAACAACGTTTCCCCGGACGCGTGTTGGAAAAGGCCGTCAAGGGTATGTTGCCCAAAGGCCCGCTTGGTTACGCAATGCTCAAGAAGTTGAAGTGCTACGCCGGTGCTCAACACCCGCACAGTGCACAACAGCCCAAAGCGCTCGAGATCTAATTCAGGAGCTATCAATGCCCGTCGGACAATATAACTATGGAACCGGCCGTCGCAAGCGCGCCGTTGCGCGTGTTTTCATCAAGACTGGTTCTGGCAAGATCGTTGTGAATGGCAAGCCAGTCGATGAGTTTTTCTCGCGTGAAACGGGCCGCATGATCGTTCGCCAGCCGCTTGAACTGACTCAAAATCTGAATCGCTTCGACATTATGGTGAACGTCAAAGGTGGCGGTGAGTCGGGTCAAGCTGGTGCGGTTCGCCACGGTATCACTCGTGCACTGATCGATTTTGAGCCGGAACTCAAGACGCCTTTGAAGAAAGCTGGATTCGTGACTCGCGATGCGCGCGAAGTCGAACGCAAGAAAGTTGGTTTCCATAAGGCGCGCCGTCGCAAGCAATTCTCCAAGCGCTAAATCGAATCCGAAATGGATCAATAAAAAAGCCCGCAGTTGCGGGCTTTTTTATTGATCGGCATATCGCGTCAAGCTGGATCGTTTCGTTTATCCCGTTCGATCAATGCATATGCAGAATGATTATGAATGGATTCGAAATTTTCCGATTCCACCACGTAAGCATCGATACGTGAATCGTCGTTCATGAGTCCCGCAACGTCGCGCACCATATCCTCCACAAACTTCGGATTGTCGTAAGCGCGTTCGGTAACGTATTTTTCATCAGGCCGTTTGAGCAAACCATAGAGTTCGCAGGATGCCTGAGACTCAACTTTCTCGATAATTTCCTCAAGCCAGATATGACTGTTGGGTGTCACGGCAATCGTGACGTGAGAGCGCTGATTGTGCGCGCCGTAGTCGGAAATTTTCTTCGAGCACGGACATAGACTGGTAACGGGCACCACTACCGACATGGTGAGACTATATTCCCCGCCTGCTTTGATGTCGCCGACGAAACTGACTTCATAATCGAGCAGGCTCTGGACCCCTGAAACCGGTGCGGTCTTATTGATGAAATAAGGAAAGCGCATTTCAATGTGGCCGGTCTCGGCTTCCAGGCGCCTAACCATCTCACGCAGCA
>DASUGV010000132.1:0-9219 GCA_036273835.1 Rhodocyclaceae bacterium | reverse complement strand
GGAATGGCGCCAGAATGCTTTCAGATCGATGCCTTCTACCTTGACGAAAGCGCCCGCCACGCCCGAAGCGATGACCAGGGTGCGCAATGCATTGAGGCCGATCAGCGTGATGGCATCTTCGATCGCGCCGATCTTGTAACTGGCGCCGTAGTAGCTCGAGTTTGCAAGCCGCAATACACGTGCAGAAAGGGACTGGTCCTGCTTGACCTGGTTGACCAGACTGCTCAGATCGGCCTCGTCGTCGTTGAGCGAAACGATGAGCGCCTGGACTACCTTCGGAATACTGGGCAGATGTGGCACGCTGGCGAACAGTTTGTCTACGGATGTCGTCATGAGAGCCTCCCCCTGTTATGTATAAAGCGATTCTAGGGATTCGGGTTAATGCTGCGCAAAGCGCCCCGCTGGGTGTCAATCCCTTTTAACGGCGTTGAGGGACGCGACTTGAGCACCTCCCTCGCGCTATCATCGCGGACGTATGAGTCCTCGCCGATCCACACATTCGCAGATTTCCCGCTACTGTATCCCTCTATGCCGCATTCGTTGATGCCGCTCGACTCCTGGATTGCATCGCCCATACAGGCCAATCATCCCCTGCGTCGCTGGCTCACCGATCGTGCTTCGCTCACTGCCCGCATCGCGGCGCGCTGCGAGCGTGTCACCGTGCAGTTGTTGTCACAAAAATTGGCGGTGCCGCATCGCGATGAAGCACAACTCGCCGGTCTTCGCCACGGGGAGTTGGCATGGCTGAGGGAGGTTGTTTTGCATGCGGATGGGCGTCCGGTGGTCTACGCGCGCTCGGTGCTGGCACGACGTAGTTTGCGCGGTGCTTGGACGATGTTTGCAGGCATGGGCACCCGGCCGCTCGGCGCAGCTTTATTCGCCGATCCATGCATTGCGCGCGGTAGCCTGACTGCGCGGCGGCTGGACGCGCGCGATCGGCGCTATCATCGCGCCGTTACCGCGAGCGGCGTGCTTCCAGGTTCGCCACAGAGTTTGCGAAAAAGTTCGCGGCACACCAAGGTCTTGTGGGCGCGGCGTTCGTGTTTTAGACGCAAAGGCCGCAGTCTGATCGTATGCGAAATATTTCTGGACGGAATACTCAGTTTGGATAGGTGAGCGATAGATGAACGAGGTGAAAAACATGACCATGACCGAACGCCTGAACGCTTATGAAAAACTCATGCGCCTGGATAAACCCATTGGCATATTGCTGCTCTTATGGCCAACCCTATGGGGGTTGTGGGCAGGTGCCGCGGGTTATCCCACACCTTTGATGATCTGGATATTCGTCATGGGCACGGTATTGATGCGCTCGTCCGGCTGCGTGATCAACGATTGGGCCGACCAGCGCATCGACGCTAAAGTGGCGCGCACCAAGGACCGTCCGCTGGTGACCGGACTGGTTCGCGATGACGAAGCACTCTTGCTGGCCGCCGGCCTGGCGCTATGCGCCTTCCTGATGATCCTGCCGCTGCACAAACTTGTCTGGGCGCTCTCCGTCGTAGCCCTGCTGCTGGCGGCAATTTACCCATTTACCAAGCGCTTTTTCGCCATCCCGCAAGCATGGCTGGGCGTGGCTTTCGGTTTCGGTATTCCAATGGCATTCGCGGCGCAGCAGTTCGCCATTCCGCCGCTGGCCTGGATCATGCTGGTTGCCAACGTTTTCTGGGCGATTGCCTACGACACCGAATACGCCATGGTCGACCGCGCCGACGATCTGAAAATCGGCATCCGCACTTCCGCCATCACCTTCGGACGTTTCGATGTGCTTGCAATCATGGTCTGCTATGCATGCATGCTTCTCATCATGGTGTGGGTGGGCCGTATATTGCTGCGTGGCTGGATCTACGACACGAGTTTAGCCATCGCCGCCGCAATTGCCGTGTATCACTACTTTCTGATTCGCCGTCGCGAACCAGAAAAATGCTTTCAGGCGTTCCTGCAAAACAACTTTATCGGCGCTGTCATTTTCGCAGGCCTGGCGCTCGACTACGCGTTGCAAAAGGCGCCGTCGAACTTCGGCATCATCGGCGGCTGATCGATGCGCTATAACGATTTACGCGATTTCATCGCTCAGCTCGAAAAAATCGGCGAGCTCAAACGTGTGAGCGTTGAAGTCGATCCGCATCTGGAGATGACGGAAATCTGCGATCGCGTGCTGCGCGCAGGCGGGCCGGCGATCCTGTTCGAAAAACCCAAAGGGCATAATATTCCCGTGCTCGCCAATCTGTTCGGCACGCCACAGCGTGTGGCATATGGCATGGGTGAGGGCATGGGCGAGAGCGGCGACTGGCAGACCGCGCTGCGCGAGATTGGTAAGCTGCTCGCCTATCTCAAGGAACCCGAGCCGCCAAAAGGTTTGAAGGACGCGTGGGAAAAATGGCCCGTGCTCAAGCAGGTGCTCAACATGTCGCCCAAAGTTGTGTCATCGGCACCGTGTCAGGACATCGTGTGGGAAGGCAAGGACGTCGACCTGTCGCGCTTACCCATTCAGCATTGCTGGCCTGGCGATGTGGCGCCGCTGATCACCTGGGGACTGGTCGTTACGCGCGGACCACACAAGGCAAGGCAGAACCTCGGCATCTATCGCCAGCAAGTCATAGCCAGCAATCGCGTCATCATGCGCTGGCTCGCACAGCGCGGCGGCGCGCTGGATTTTCGCGAACACAGCCTCGCCAAACCGGGCGAGCCATTTCCCGTTGCGGTTGTGCTCGGTTGCGATCCGGCCACCATCCTCGGCGCAGTAACGCCCGTGCCGGACAGCCTTTCCGAGTACCAGTTCGCGGGTTTGTTGCGCGGCGCCAAAACGGAGCTGGTGAAGTGTATTGGTTCCGACTTGCAAGTGCCGGCAAGCGCCGAGATCGTGCTCGAAGGCGCCATACATGCCAATGACATGGCGCAAGAAGGCCCCTACGGCGATCACACCGGCTACTACAACGAGGTGGCCGAATTCCCCGTGTTCACATCGAGCGCATCACCATGCGGCGCGACCCGATCTATCACAGCACTTACACCGGCAAGCCGCCCGACGAACCAGCCATGCTGGGGCTGGCGCTCAACGAAGTATTCGTGCCACTGCTGCAAAAGCAGTTTCCAGAGATAGCCGATTTCTATCTGCCGCCCGAGGGCTGCTCATACCGGCTGGCGGTAGTGAGTATGAAGAAAGCATATCCAGGCCACGCCAAACGGGTCATGTTCGGCATCTGGAGTTTTCTGCGCCAATTCATGTACACCAAGTTCATCATCGTGGTCGATGATGACGTGAACATCCGCGACTGGAAAGAAGTCGTCTGGGCGCTCACCACACGCGTGGACGCGACGCGCGATACGCTACTCGTCGACAACACGCCCATCGACTACCTCGACTTCGCTTCGCCGGCAGCCGGATTGGGCAGCAAGATGGGCATCGACGCCACCAACAAATGGCCCGGCGAAACGCAACGCGAATGGGGCCGTCCCATCTTCATGGATGAAGCTGTCAAGCGGCGCGTGGATGAGATGTGGTCGGAGTTGGGGTTGTGACTTGGAGTCATAGCACTGAAGCTGAAAATGACAAGTGATTTCAAGCGTGCCGATGAGCGCATTCACTCCAATCAATCTCGTCATTCCCGCGTAGGCGGGAATCCACTTGTATGAATCAGCCGCATCGAGGGGCACGTGGATTCCCGCCTTCGCGGGAATGACGGCTAAATTAGCAGCGTAGGTTGGGCTTCGCTTCGCCCAGCCCAACCTACGTGCTTTTGCCCTTTCCGACAGCGCGTCTTTATCGACAAACACGAGCAGGCGATTGGCGGAGTGTTATCGCGCGCGTGACTACGGATTTATTGCGGCAGGGTAAATGATTCCAACAACCTCGTATATGCTTTTGGCATTATTCGATTGTTGGCAGTTGGCGTGTAGGTGATTTATCGCGTGGCGCGTATGGCTGGCGTTGGATTAATGGAAAGAATAATGTCGTTGTAGGTTGGGCTGCAAAGCCCAACGATTGGGTTGCCATATGAAGTTGGGCATCGCTTTGCTCGGCCCAACCTACGTACGGAACCCACTCCATACATAATTTCTCGCCTAGCTATTTGATTTCAGGTGCTTGGTCCGGATGTCCCAAACACCCATAGTACGTGCTTATTCGAAAGTTATTTTCTTGAGATTTGCCAACCTCTTTTGCGTGCAATATCAACCCATCAGTAATCACTTTCGTTTTGCCTTCAGCACCCATTTTCGTGTAGGCGTTTTCCATCGGCTCGCCGATATCCCGAAAGCTAAACGCCAATTGTAAAAACTGATTTTGTTGATAGCAATACGCTGCAATTTGCATTGCTTTTGGTTCAAACTGTTCGTGCAAGCATTTGCTGTAAACGCTACGTCCATAGTCGATCCGGCTCGAAGATGCTGGCGGATTATCCTTAGCGACAATAGGCAGTAAGTCGTGAATCAGTTCCAGCCAACTACTATCTGTGTTTGATGCATAATACTTAATAATTTCGTCATCGCTTTTTCCTTCGGAGCGCAACTCAACTATTTTGGTTGCCGAATCGCCAGCAATAAAGCAATTAAGCAGGGCACGGGTTTGTGCGGCGCTAATAGGTCCGACACCTGCAGTGCCGTAGTCTATGGGTTTAATCGCCGGTGTTGTGTTGCAGGCAACGAGAATTACCAAACACATCGCGTAAATTGCGGTTAAACACAGTTTTTTATAGTTCATCTTTCTATGCTCCCTGCGAAATGATTTTACTGCCTAACATGGTTTGCTTGCCCAATAACACAACGCCATAGCGAATAGCATCGGGGCGAGCTGCTACTTAACCTTCCCCGCCCCATAAACCCAATCCGCTAGCTTGATAAACGCCTGTTCCGCCTGTTCCGCACGCGGATCGTTCACGATCATGACAACGGCTTGCCAGTGTCCTTGAACGTCCAGCACGTAGCCCGCAAGTGCCATGACTTCGTTGAGCGTGCCCGTTTTGAAATACGCGTGATTTGCGACGGGCTGGTTCTCGAAGCGGCGGCGGGCGGTGCCGTCGATGCCTGCGATGGGAAGCGATGAGACGAACTCGGGCATGCGCGGGCTCTGCCAGGCGAGTTGCAGAATGCTACCGAGTCCTTTCGCGGTGATGCGTTCGGTGCGGGACAGGCCGGAGCCGTTTTCCAGTACCAGTCCGGGTAAATCCAATTGCTTGGTTCGCAGCCAGCTGCGCAGGAATTTTTCGGATTGCGCCGAGTTGGCGGGCTGTAATGGATCGATATTGCCAAGCGTCAGATAAAGCTGGCGCGCCATGACGTTGTTGGAAAATTTGTTGATGTCGCGTATGACATCGGCAAGCGGCGGCGATTGCCAGCTTGCGAGGAGTTGCGCGTCGGTGGGTACTTTCGCTTCGCGCGCGACACCGTCCCACTTGCCGCCGAGTTCCTGCCACAAGGCACGGAACACGCCCGCAGCCTGCCGCAATCCGTCTTGCACGGTCACGTTCAAAAGATGTTCGCCGCAACTGGTGGGCAGCGTGCCGTTAAGCGTCAGTAGCAGACCTTGTTCGTTGTTGTCGAATCTTTCGGTGATGCCGCTGTGCCAGTCGATGCACGCGCCACCCGTTGCATGCAGGCGATTGTCGATGGTCAGCGGCGCGAAAGGCGTCATCGCATCGACGCGCACAAGTTGCGTGGCGCCAACCGGCGCGAGACGGAAACTGAGTGCCTTGAAGTTAACGAGCAATGCATCTGGCATGGCGTTGTAGGCGCGTAGCGGCTGATCGTCGAAGTCCGTGGTCGTGGCTGGCAATGCTTCGAAGATGCTGTTGTCGATCAGCACGTCGCCGTGGATTTCGCGCACGCCGCGGCTGCGGATATCGCGGATCAATTGATCGAAGCGATCCCATGTCAGCGATGGATCGCCACTGCCATGCAGAATGAGATCACCTGTTAGCACGCCATCGCGCAGATCGCCTTTGATGTAAGCGTCGGTTTTCCACGTGAAGGCCGGGCCGAAGCTGTCGAGGGCGGCGAAGGTGGTGAGCGTCTTCATCACCGACGCCGGATTGAACGGCTGCGTGGCGTTGTGTTGCATGCGCGGCGCACCGCCTTGCGCGGGCGCGACCCACAGCGTGACGTTCGCTTCCGGAATTCTGATCTGCTTCAATGCGCGTGCGACCGGATCGGGTAGCTGGGCGGACGCGTCGATGGAGAGGAGCGCCACAAGCGAAAAAAAAGCGCAACGGATTATCATGAATATGCCAATGGAAAGTTCGACGCGTTGGTGGCCATCACGCACCCGTTGCAATGAGCGCTTCAAAGGCAATGGCCGCCTGGCTGACGGGGCGGCGCGGCAAACGCAACCGGAAAAGTTTGCGCGTGATTGCGCCGGACTCGAGTTTTAGCGCGGCCACGCGGCCCAGTTCGATCTGATCCTGCGCGCAGACGCGCGGCACCATGCCGATGCCCGCACCCTGCGCCACGGTTTGCACGATGGCTTCGTTGCTGCCCATTTCGAGCGTAGCCTGCGGTATGACATTCAACTTCATCAATTCGCGCTCCACCACTTCGCGGCTGCCCGATCCATGTTCGCGCAAGATCCACAATGGTTCGCCCAGCGCACCGGCGGCAATATTTTTTTTCTTCATCAATGGCGAATTTCTGGGCACGACGATGACCATCTCTTCTTCGCGCCAGGAGCGCATCTCTAGCCGTTCATCTTCGATCGGCCCTTCGACGAGCGCGACATCCACGTCGCAATCGAGCAGCCACTGCGCGACGTGTTGTGTGTTGCCGCTTGCGAGGCTGATCTTCACGCCGGGGTGCTTGTGCGTGAACTCCGCGATGTATTTCGGCAGCCAATAAGCGGCGATGGTGGTGCTGGCGCCTATCTTGAGCGTGCCGCGTCCCATGTCCGCGTAGGCCTGCACCGCTTCCACCGCGGCCTGCTCCATCGAGAAGATGCCGCATGCATAGTCGTAAAGAACCTGGCCCGGATCGCTGACGCGAAACTGTTTGCCGTTGCGCTCGAGTAATACGGTTTCCAGTTGCGATTCGAGTTCGCGCACTGCCTTGGAAACCGCAGGCTGGCTGATGCCCAGGACCGTCGCCGCACGCGAGAATCCCTGGTGTTCGACTACCGAATGGTAAATGCGCAGCAGATGAAGGTTCATTGATGGCCCTAGGCCCAGGTTATTCGGCTCAAACTTTACCAGCTATATGCGGATTGCGAGTAGCGTCAGCGCATCCGGCCGACAGTCGTGGCAAGCGTCGCTCAGGGCCAGGCACGCGCGCCGAACAGCATGCGCTTTGCAACGAAGTGCCTCAGCGGCGCGACGACATCCAGCGCCAGCAGTCCGGCGCCGCGTGTGTGCGTTAGCACAGGATTGTCTGTCGAAAACAACCGCACCAGAATATCCGTAAAACCGATTGCACCAAACCGGTCTGCTTGACGGCGGCGCGAATATTCTCTTAGGACGTTGGCATTGCCTGGATCTGGCGCAGTAGCCAGCGTTTCGGCCAGCTCCCACGCATCGCGCAAGGCCAGATTGAAACCTTGCCCCGCCACCGGATGCAACGTCTGCGCCGCGTTACCCAACCATACAGTGCGATCCGCGACAGGCCGTTTGCGAAAGCGCAGGCCCAGCGGATAACTGGCGCGATTCGTCAGTGCACGCAATTGCACACGTTGTCCGAAAGCCGTTTGCAGCGCTGCGAGGAGTGCCGCTTCGTCGAGTGCTTGCAGGGATTGCAGACGTTCGGGCGAGACGGTCCACACGACGGCGTAGTCTGTACCGAGTGGCAGCAATGCAATCGGCCCGTCGGACGTGAAGCGTTCGTAGGCGATGTTTTTATGTGGCGTGCAGGGCGTAGCATGGCACAGCAATGCGTGCTGATTGTAGTCGTGCTGCACGGCCTTTTCACTAACCTCATCCTCGTCGGCGATGGCACCTTCGCAGCACGCGGCAAGTTGTGCTGTGGCCGATCCCATCAATCCTTGCGCATCGACGAATTCCAGCGCGGCCGAATCTTCCGTTGCATGTACAGCGGTGACCTTTGCATCGAAGATGATTTCGATGCCCAGGGCGGTGGCACGTTGGCTGAGCGCTTGCATCAAAATTTTTGCGGGCAGAACGTAACCGAGCGCAGGCAGTTTGTAGTCGCTGTGGCGCATGACTGTGCGGCCCAGCGCGCCGCGTTGAGAGATATGAATGCTCTCGATATTCGTCACGCCGTTGGCGGGCCATGCGCCGAGTAGACTAAGCAACTGCCGGCTGCCATGCGAGAGAGCGAGTACGCGTTTGTCATTATGCGCTTGCTCCGCCTTGCGTGCATCATACACGCGAACACGACGATGCTTGCGCGCTAGCGCGATGGCGACCGAAAGTCCCAGCGGGCCTGCGCCGACGATGGCGATTTCGCAGTCAGGCATTGAAGGGGTAAGTGGATTCCCGCTTTCGCGGGAATGACGAGGAGTGAATTGTTCTCATGTTCTAAGCGCTGCCTTCAGCCATGCACGCCTCGATCTCCGCCACTGTTTTGGGAGTGGACGCGGAAAGGATGTCGTGCCCATCGGCCGTGATCAACACGTCGTCTTCGATGCGGATGCCGATATTCCAGAATGCCTTTGGTATATCGTCGGCCGGCCGGATGTAGATACCGGGTTCGACGGTGACTACCATGCCGGCTTCGAGCGGACGCCATGCGTCATTGATTTTGTAGTCGCCCGCGTCGTGCACGTCGAGGCCCAGCCAGTGGCCGGTGCGGTGCATATAGAAACGTTTGTAATCGCCGGATTCGATGATGCCATCGCGCGTGCCTTGCAATAAACCCAGATCGAGCATGCCCTGCGCGAGCACGCGTACCGCCGCTTCGTGCATGGCGTCGTAGGGTTGACCTGGAACGGCTTTATCGAACGAGGCTTGTTGCGCGGCCAGCACCAATTCATAAGCGTCCTTCTGCGCGCCGCTGAATTTACCGTTGACCGGAAATGCACGTGTGATGTCGGATGCATAACTGTTGAGTTCGCAGCCCGCGTCGATCAATAGCAGGTCGCCATCGTTAAGCATGCAATCGTTGCCGATGTAGTGCAGCACGCAGGCATTGGCACCACCTGCGACGATGGAAGTGTAGGCCGGATATTGGCTGCCGCTGCGGCGGAATTCGTGCAGCAACTCGGCCTCGATTTCGTATTCGAATCGTCCTGGCCCCGTCGCTTGCATGGCACGGCGATGCGCACGGCCGCTGATCTCCGCT
>DASUGV010000131.1:0-5998 GCA_036273835.1 Rhodocyclaceae bacterium | reverse complement strand
CGCTGCGTAGCGCAGCAGGTGAATTACTGACGGATACCTGATTCCTGAAAAAAACCACATAGGCAATTGCGGCAAAGAGCGCCTGAGCACACAAGGCACCGGCGAGCCATGTTTCGGCAGAATGCTTATTCAGAAAATGGCCAAGTGCAAAGGAGCACAAGAGTCCTGCCAGCAAGGTAAGAAGGGTTAGGGCCATGAAAGCTGCCACTCGCCCAACCATGTTAAGTGAGGGCACTAGGGTCTGATTGATCGTGTTGAAGAGTAGCGATGCCGCTACCAGCAACGCCAACCCATCTGGCGAAACACCTAACCTCAGAATACCACTTGCCGCCCCCAACCATACCAGCATGCCTGCGACAAATGCCACGACTAGCAAGTAGCCACAGTAGAGATGAAAATATCGGCGCATCGCACCTGACGCAACCCAAGCATGCAAGCGGCGATTAATGAACATACCGATGGGATTGACAAAAAACAATGCGAAGAAGGCAGTACAACTTGTCACTAGCGCCGCAATCCCCATCTCAACAGGCGGCAGCAGACTGGTCATGATCTTGACGCTCAAAAACAGGATAAAAAACTGGAGCAGGCGCCCACCTATTATGATGATGGCAGCATCCTCCGTCTCAACGTTGCCGCACGAGGAAACGCCAGCACAGACTTGGGCGTGTGAATACGAAATTCAAACCGCGACGCAGCAGGTAACGAGCAACGATATGGCTCCGCCAAGCTGTATTGCGGTTAGCTGAAATCTGACGCTGACGCCACCAGCGTAACCAGTATCGAAATCGGTATTCAGCAATCAGCTCAGAATCACGGCGTATCGAAGTGCTCTGATAAATGTATTGGAGGAGCTTGAGAAGCTGGGGTATTGATTCGCGACGGCTGTCATTGGAGTTATGAATGCGGTAGTGCATAGTGACATCCGGCAACCATAGCAACGGTGCGCGTGCAGCCAGCTTCATAAGAAACGAAACATCGGCATACTTGCCACCCTGATCAGGATCCAGATAAAGACCCTCCAATGTTCTGCGTCGATACATATAGCCCGGAAAAGCCGCGACACCAAACATCTGACGCGTGAGATACGCACGTGCGATGGCTTCTGCACCATCGAGTTTCCGCGCCTGTGCCACCGGCCCCATCGTCGTGTATTGAGCAGTCTGTGTAAGTGTTTGCAGGATCGTAGCGTTACCCGCCACACCGCTGACGCCTGGATTGGCATCAAGTGCTCGCGACAAAATACGGATGAAACCAGGAAGCATGACGTCGTCGTCATGAAAAAAAACAACATAGTCAGCCGAGCTCTCTGCGATCACGGTACGAAAGTGATCCAGTGCAGCAAGCGTTGGCTGGCGCCGGGTGTAACGTAATTGCGGAAATTCCGTTGCAATTAGTTGTTCTACTGCATTGGTCTCTGAATTGTCGGACACCAGCACATCGAAGCCTTGCACATCCTGCGCGCAAACGGACCGCAACGTCTCACGCAGAAAGTCTCGACGATCACGCGCAAGTATGATGACCTGGACCGTCGGCTCGCCCATGCCAGTCATTCAGACAATATCGCACCGAATTCATCAACGCGACGGCGCAGGGATAAGGTGTCGAGCTGATGTTCTTTCAGCAAATATTCGTAACTGCCACAGTACTGAGAGAAACGGTCTTCCACGCCAATACGGCAAACGCGGGTCGTCCCGTACATACTCGCGATAATCTCAGTCACGCAAGCTCCGAGTCCCCCCGAAATGCTGTGCTCTTCAATCACAACGACACCGCTGTTGCGCGTAGCAATGGCGGCAAGCTGTTGAGTGTCCAGCGGTTTGATTGTCGGGACACTCCATACCTCGGCACCCAGTCCGTTGTCGACCAGATCAAGTGCGGCTTTCAACATTGAGCCAGTTGCGAGCAAAACCATGCCGGTATTACCGGCGCGCACGCACAGTAGTTCACCGAGCCGGAAAGAAACCGGTGCAGCATGCACGTCTCCACGATCAGATTTTCCCATACGCAAGTAGACGGGGGACTTGAGATCGAAGGCAAGCTGCATGGCTGCGCTCATTTCAAAGCGATCGCCCGGAGACAAGATAGCAAGCCCCGGAATCGCGCGCGCGCAAGCAATATCCTCCGTACTCTGGTGACTGCTTCCCAAATGGCTATATACAAAACCCGCGCCATCGCCGATTAGAACGACCGGCAGAGCCTCGTAACAGATATCGATCTTGATCTGCTCCAGCACCCGCACCGGAACGAAAGCAGCCAACCCATACACCACAGGGAAAAAACCTGCGCGCGCCAACCCCGCCGCCACGCCTACCATGTTCTGTTCTGCAATCCCGCAATTGATGTATTGCTCGGGACAGGCCTTGCGAAACGCATCGAAGAGCGCGTAGCCATGATCTCCGGTCAGTAGCAGTATCTTGGGGTCAGCTTTTGCTGCCATGACAAGCGCATCGGAGAATGCATTTCTCACGCTATGCGCTCCCGCAATTCCGTCATCGCCGCATTGTAAGAATCGACCTTCAGGCGCGTGTAATGCCAAGCATTGTCGTTCTCCATGAAAGACACGCCCTTACCTTTTACCGTTTTCGCGACGATTACCTTCGGGCGTTCGTCCATATGCTGATGGCATGACATGAATGCCTCATCAAGCGCCGCTTCGTCATGTCCGTCCACAGCAATCGCTTCGCAACCAAACGCGGAGAACTTGTCTTCGATGTTACCGAGCCTCATAACCTCGTCGGTCGAGCCCATGGCTTGAAATCCATTTTTGTCGACGACGATCACCAGATTGTCCAGTTTGAAGTGAACCGCAAACATCACGGCCTCCCAGATTGGACCTTCATTGAGCTCTCCGTCGCCGACTAGGACATAGATGCGCTGATCGGTTTTGTTAAGCCGCGCCGCGAGCGCAAGACCGGCAGCCACCGACAGGCCGTGGCCAAGACTGCCGCAAGTTGCCTCAACACCGGGCACGTGTACGTCTGCCAAACCTTTGAGGCGAGTACCGTCGCCGAAATAGTCGCGGACCTCTTCTTGGCTGACGTATCCCAACTCATGCAGGCACGCGTACTGCGCCATGACACCATGTCCTTTGCTTAAGACCATGTAGTCGCGAAGAGGCGCGCGCGGATTGTCGCGATCCAGCCGTAAGTGATTGCGATAAAGCACCGCAAGTATCTCAACGATCGAGAAGGCACAACCGATGTGCACGGTGGCGCCGGAATACGCCATGGTCAGAATAGTTTTGCGAAGCTCGGTTGCGTCGAATCTTCTCATGCGTTATGCATACGATGCCAATTAATGGTTTTGCTCAATGCCAGCCGAAGTGGCGTGAAGATCTTGAGATCTAATTCGCGTCTTGCTAGATTTGTGTCGGGAACATAACGATGTGCTAGCACCGAAGAATTAGACGTACGCTGCCGCGCTATCTTTGGCACCGATCCAGAAACTTCCCGAACCAATTCTGCCAATTCGTTAATGGAGACTTGTTCTTCAGAACCAACATTACACGCAAAACTCGCTGCATTGTGAGTCATCATGCGAAGCAACCAAACGCAGACATCCGCTATATAAAGATAGGAACGAATGGGTGTTCCATCGCCATGTATCGTAATCTGACGTCCCTCCAGCGCATCGCGAATAAAATTACCCACCGCAAATCGTCCATCGAGGGGCAGACGCGGTCCGATCAACGCAAATATTCTGGCGATTCCCACGCGCATGTTGCCACGATTGGAGCGCTCCGCCACGAGCCATTCTGCCGCACGTTTGCCCTGACCATAAGCGGAAAGAACATCGAGCGTATCCGGTGCTCCGGCGTAACTTTCACTCATGCCCCGCATCGCTGGCGGCTGCAAACCATATACCGCACCGCTTGAGGTCAATAGGAATCTTCGGGCACCTGCACGTTCGGCAAGATCCAGAACATGCATTGTCCCCAGCATGGCGGACTCGAACACACGGCGATGCTCCGCGGTCTTACTCGCATCGGCAACATCCGCTGCGGCGTGAATGCACAAATCTATCGGACTATCAGGCAAGGAAAGTGTCGTCATATCGCCGGCGACAAGTTGCACTGCATCGTCATTAAATAAATGGGGCAAAAGCTGCTGGGCTCGTAATCGATCCCTGCTCAATGCAGTGACGTGGATATCGCAGCCGAGTGTCTTATTCGCATGCAAAATGAGTTCCAGCAACCAGGAACCAATAAAACCGCTGGCGCCGGTCAGGAAGATTCTCGCTCCCCTGAACTGCGTCCAAAAATCCGAGGTCAGCGAAAGAACAAAATCAAGATCATCTTCCGGGAGTCGCTTTGACATCGCTACCTTGTAATTAAAAATTGACGCCCAGAAACGTTTCGATTTTTTCCGCCACGAATTCCAGCATGTTGTGGTCGAGCCCCGGATACACGCCAACCCAAAAAGTATTGCTCATGACGATATCCGTATTCGTAAGCTCCCCCGAGATACGATAGTTTCGTCCCACCATATACGGCTGACGCGTCAAATTGCCGGCAAACAATAGACGTGTCCCTATCTTGTACTGATCTAGATACGTGAGGAAATCCACTCGATTGCAGTTGGCCTCCGGTTTGATAGTTACTGGAAAACCAAACCACGACGGATCCGAATTAGGCGTCGCCCTGGGCAGTATCAGAAACTCTTCGCAATCCTTGAGACGATTCTTGAGAAAGGCAAAATTCTGTTTGCGAGTCTTGATGAATTCCGGCGCGCGTTCTATCTGCGCCAGCCCGCATGCCGCTTGCATATCTGTAATTTTGAGATTGTAGCCCAAGTGAGAATAGGTGTACTTGTGGTCATAACCTTGGGGCAGATTTCCTAGCTTCCAACAAAAACGCTTGCCGCAAGTATTGTCCTTACCCGGCGCGCAATAGCAGTCGCGTCCCCAGTCGCGGAAGGATTCGGCAATTTGCTTAAGCTCGTGATTGTTCGTAAATACCGCACCGCCTTCGCCCATGGTGATGTGGTGAGCCGGATAAAAACTCAGCGTGCCGATATCGCCAAAAGTGCCGACTAGTTGGCCATTGTAAGTAGCGCCAAGCGCGTCGCAACAATCTTCGATCAGCCAGAGATTGTGCTTCTTGCACAAGGCGGTGATGACTTCAAGATTGTAGGGATTACCCAAAGTGTGAGCGAGCATAATCGCTTTAGTCTTGGGAGAAATCGCAGCTTCGATCTGGCTCGCATCAATATTGTAAGTACCCAGCTCGACGTCCACGAAAACAGGCACTGCACCAAATTGCAGGATCGGATTGACTGTGGTCGGGAAGCCCGCCGCGACACCAATCACTTCATCGCCCGGCTGGATCGCCCTGTCCCCAAGTCTCGGAGAGGTCAATGCAGAGAAGGCGAGCAGATTTGCCGAGGAACCCGAATTCACGGTCATAAGGTGTTTTACGCCGAGGAACTCTGCAAGCCGCTGCTCGAATTGATCGTTGAAACGACCTGTTGTCAGCCATCCATCGAGCGAGGCCTCGACCATAAGCTCCATCTCGCGTGCACCAATGACCTTACCCGCCGGCGGCACGACCGTAACGCCCGCTTCAAACGGGTGCGGCTGAGTCGCCAGATCACCGTACTGACGTACCAGCTGAACAATCTGTGCACGAATCTGCTCTTTGCTCATATTCTATTTTTACGCTAGTAAAGGCGCGTCCTGATATTCATCTATCTGAGCAAGCGTTACGGCGCGTAGCGACTTTCCAGTCAACGCAGCTTTATGCCACTCAACTATCTTCTCGAGAGCATGCGTTAACATCCAACGAGGATGCCAATTGAGTAATGTATGGGCTTTGGAACAGTCTAGCTTGAGCAGACTTGCCTCATGTGGTTGTGGGTCGCCATCCAACTTCCAGCTCGCGCCATCTCCCCATGCTGCCGTCAATCGCTCGACGACCCAACTCACGGAACGCGTATCCGCATCATGAGGCCCAAAGTTCCAACCCGAGGCAAAGGAAATGCCTTCGGCATAAAGTTTT
>DASUGV010000130.1:0-5162 GCA_036273835.1 Rhodocyclaceae bacterium | reverse complement strand
CGCGCTGGCAATGGAAAAAATCAATCCGCTGTTGCGGCCGATTCCCCATGCCGCGAATGCGACCGGAATAAGGTAGAGCAAGGACATGGCAATTCTCTCGCCGGTTACCAGATCCGCTATGCCGAGCACGATCAACATGGCTGCGGCGAGTGCCCACAGGACATATTTTGGTTGCCGATTGAGAAACGCAAACAGCTTGTCGATGTTCGTCTCCTTCGAAATCGAGATGCGATACTTTTGGATCGATCTTAACAGCGGTTCGGCAAGCCAGAACAAGGCAATTGGCCATTTTATGGCCGTTTGTCGCCGCGATGCCCCGGTCTGTCAAAAATCGTGTCTTGCGCAAGTCGTATCTTGTGTTTGTCCTTGGATTCGCTCAATAAATTCCCGCAACTGTTAAGAAGTATGTCAAGGGACTTGCGGTCGTTCAGGCAGGTAGTCGTATGTCGTAAGCTGAGGCATGGATCGAATCGGTGTCTTCCGGGAGACGGGCGTTGCCAATATCGGGCTGAAACTCTCGGAGTTGATCGGCGCGCTCAGTTATGCATTGGACATTACCGAAGGCCAACCCGCGGGACATTGTGTGCGCTGCTGTTGGATCGGCATGCATCTAGGCAAGGAAATCGATCTGGCGGAAAAGGATTTGTGGGAGCTCTACTACACCTTGCTCCTGAAAGATCTCGGTTGTAGCAGTAATGCTGCTCGCATATGCGAACTTTATCTGACCGACGATCTCGATTTCAAACGCGATTTCAAATGGGTGGACGGCAGCTTGCCGCAGGTGCTGCGCTTCGTGCTCAAACATACGGGGCTCAAAGCAGGTATGGCGGAACGTTTTCGCGGCCTGCTCAATATCGTTCAGAACGGCGAGCGGATTACGACCGAATTAATCGAAACGCGTTGCCAGCGTGGCGCAGAAATCGCGCGGCAACTACGTTTTTCGCAAGGCGTGGCTCAGGGCATTCAATGCTTGGACGAACACTGGAACGGGCATGGCAAGCCGTTGGGTGTGGCCGGCGAAGAAATTCCAATCTACTCGCGCATTGCGCTGATGGCGCAAGTCATCGATGTGTTTCATGCCGCCGATGGCATGGAGGCCGCACGCGATGAGGTTCGCCGGCGTAGCGGAACTTGGTTCGATCCCGCATTGGTTTCGGCTTTCGAACGCGCGGCACGGAATCCGAAATTCTGGACCACCCTGGATTCCGACGAAATTCAAAAGGCCGTTTTCGCGTTGGAGCCGGGCCGCTTCGAAGTGCCGGTAGATGAAGATTATCTGGATGATGTCGCCGCGGCATTCGGCCAGGTGGTCGACTCCAAGAGTCCCTACACCAGCGGCCATAGCGCGCGCGTGGCGTTGTACACGGACATGATTGCGGAAGCCATGAACCTGTCGCCGGAGCGGCGGCGCTGGCTCAATCGCGGTGCGTTGCTGCATGACGTTGGCAAGTTAGGCGTGAGCAACGCCGTGCTGGACAAGGCAGGCAAACTGGACGCCGAGGAATGGGCGGCGGTGAAGAGACATGCTGCCTATACCGAAGAAATTCTGTCGCGTATCGAGCCGTTTGCCGAATTGGCCAAAGTCGCGGGCGCGCATCATGAGCGCCTCGACGGCGGCGGTTACCCGCGCGGTTTGACGGCCGATGCCATTGGCATGGAAACGCGCATCATCACCGTCGCCGACATTTTCGATGCGATCACGGCTGAACGTCCCTATCGTGGCGCCATACCCATTTCCGATACATTGGACATGATGACGAGAATGGTCGGAACAGCCATCGATCCACTCTGTTTCGAAGCACTCAAGGCTGCGTTGGCGCAGTTGCCTCAGTAGTTCCGATCACCGTTTCCGGTGGGGCGGGATTGGTAAGCTGTTGCCGGTTGGCCAAGCGCGGGAAAAGCTTTATCCACAACGCCACCACTACCAATGTTCCAATGCCGCCGATCAACACGGAAGGCACCGCCCCAAACCATCCCGCTGTCATACCCGATTCGAACTCGCCCAATTGATTCGACGCGCCGATGAAGATCGAGTTGACAGCGCTCACGCGGCCGCGCATTTCGTTGGGCGTGTCGAGCTGCACCAGCGATTGGCGAATCACCACGCTCACCATGTCGAAGATGCCGGTCACGGCCAGCGCCGCCATCGACAGCACAAGCGAGGTGGACACCGCGAACACCAGCGTAGCTACACCATAGATCGCCACTGAACCGAACATCACTTTGCCGACGTGGCGCCGAATCGGATTCTGCGAGAGATAAAGCGACATGCCGAGCGCGCCGATGGCAGGCGCGGAGCGTAACAAGCCAAGTCCCCAAGGACCGACATGCAGAATGTCTTTCGCAAAGATCGGCAGCAACGCCGTAGCGCCGCCAAGCAGCACCGCGAATAAGTCGAGCGAGATGGCCCCCAGCACTTCCTTGCGCCGCCAGATGAAAGACAGACCGGCAAATACGCTTTGCCAGGTGACCGGTTCAGGCGTTTTTGGTTTGTGATCGAAACGGATGTTCAGGATGAGCGTGGCGGCAGTCGCGAACAACGCGCCGCAAACCATATAGACAACATGTGCGCCCGCCACGTAAATGAAGCCGCCCAATGCCGGACCGAGAATGATCGCCGACTGTGATCCCGCTGAATTGATGGCCAAAGCGCGCGGCAATACTTCCGCGGGAACCAATAGCGGACCCAGCGCCTGCTGCGTCGGCATCTGGAAAGCCTTGATCGCACCTAAAGCCAGCGCCGCCATGAAAATGGCTTCGCGACTCAACCAGCCCTCCAAGGTGCCGGTAACCAGCCCCACGGTGACAATGATCTGCCCGATCAAACAAAGCGCCATGATGCGTCTGCGATCAAAACGATCCGCGACATGGCCGACAACGAGGGTGAGCGCCAGCGACGGTAGAAACTGGAACAGGCCAACCATGCCAAGGTCATAAGCGCTGCCGGTCAACTCGTACATTTGCCAACCGACGGCGACCATCATCATTTGAGTGGCCATCGTCGTGGCAACGCGGCTGAACCAATACAGGCGCAGCGAGCGATATTCAAAAAGCGGATTTCTCATCTTTGCCATTATGGCCGAATAGAGTCTGCAATGACTTAGGAAAAATTGATTTTGTTGCGGAAACAACATCGATCAAACATGGCGCGCGTGACTGCTTCGCTGGAGGTAATATCCACGCCTGAGTCGATCAAGACGCGCTGTAAAGAATATCTATGATCTCCAATGCCGTGACCACGCGCGCTGCCATTCCCCGCATTGTTTGGACGTTGGGTTTCGTTAGTCTATTTATGGATATGTCATCAGAGCTCGTGCACAGCCTGTTGCCTATGTTTCTGGTGACAACGATGGGATTAAGCGTGACGGCGGTTGGCTTGATCGAAGGCACTGCCGAAGCCACGGCACTGATCGTCAAGATATTTTCCGGCGCGATCAGTGACTACCTTGGCCGGCGTAAGGGACTCATTTTGTTCGGCTACGGTTTCGCAGCGCTGACAAAACCCCTATTTCCGCTTGCTAACTCTGCATTCGTCGTTGTGGTGGCGCGATTGCTGGACCGCATTTGCAAAGGTATTCGTGGCGCGCCGCGCGACGCGCTGTTGGCTGATGTGTCGCCAGTAGAAATTCGCGGTGCTTGTTTCGGATTGCGGCAATCGATGGATACGGTTGGCGCATTTCTCGGTCCGATGGCGGCAATCGCACTGATGTTCGTGTATGCCAACAACATCCGCGCCGTACTTTGGTTTGCAGTCCTCCCGGCTGCCATCTGTGTTGCGTTCGTCATTTTCGGCGTGGACGAACCGGACGCGGCTATCGTTCATCGCAGGTTTCGCTCCCCGCTCAAATGGCAGGCCCTGCGTCAGTTTTCGCTGTCGTACTGGTTGATAGTAGGCCTTGGCACAGCATTCGCACTTGCACGTTTCAGTGAAGCATTTCTCGTGCTACGAGCCCGCGAGGTCGGTATTCCGTTGGAGTGGGTGCCGGGCGTCATGGTTATCATGAGCGCCACCTATTCATTGTCTGCTTATCCCGCTGGCATTCTTTCCGATCGCATCAACCGGCGCTGGGTACTGGCGTTCGGCCTGGCACTTCTGATCGCAGCAGATTTATTGTTGGGACTTGGTCATTCTGTGGCGGCGGTGTTGCTCGGTGTGGCCGTATGGGGTTTGCATATGGGTTTCACGCAAGGCATTTTGTCAGCGATGATTGCGGAAGCCTCGCCGGCTGCCTTGCGTGGCACGGCTTTTGGCGTATTCAATTTGGCCTGCGGGCTATGCATGATTGTCGCCAGCGGAGTGGCCGGATGGTTGTGGGATCACTTTGGCTCCGCAACGACTTTTATCGCCGGCGCCACGTTGGCTGTCGTGCCACTCGTATTGAATCAATGTATGCCGCGCCAGCGCAATGCCGTCGTGTCTTAATTCAATAGTATATGCGCTGCATGCGCGGAGCGTGAGGTAGTGGATATGAATTCCGCATAGGAGCGCAGTGCGGCTTTTATTCGCCTATTTCTTGACCGAATCTTCTACCTTGCCTGCAGTCTCGCGGGTCTTCTCCGCCGCGGTGCCGATCGCCTCTTTGGTCACTTCTTTTGTCTTGTGATAGACCTTGACAGCGACGTCTGCTGTCTTGTGGCCGATCTCCTTGGCGGTCGTGACGGCAGCGCTTGCCGCGTCGCTCGCAACCTCGCCAGTTTTCTTGGCGGCATGCACAGTGGCATCTTTTGCATCTTTCGCCGCTCCAGCGACATCGGCATACGCAGAGATGGTTACGCTCGCAAGCGCGAAGGTGGCCAGCGCGATCAGAAAATTATTCAGCCGCATGATGTATTCCTTTTTGAAAGGTACTGGCAATGGACAAATATTTCTAGGCCAAGTTGCATAGGAAATCGGACTTGAAATTTCAGTACGGCAAGCAAATTATGCGATTTTCATAAATTTTCGTTGGTGCCGGGACCGGACCCGCTAATCTCGAATAGTGCCAATATTCGCAGGGATCTTGCTGACTATAGTTTAAGTTGTACCAACAGATGTACCAACTATTTCAATTCACTGCTCTTTGTAAGACCCCCCTCCATATTTCCCGCCGTTGCAAATGGGAATACACGTGCGGTCTAGAAGGACAGAGAACCAGACATTTAGACCGCCCCCAGTACTACAC
>DASUGV010000129.1:0-2503 GCA_036273835.1 Rhodocyclaceae bacterium | reverse complement strand
CGATACACCTCCGCATGAGCGGGCAGAGCGACGGCTGCTGTGGCGACCAGAGCGAGCACGATGCGCAGCGATGCATTTTGCATAAAAATCTCCGAATCAACTCAGTATTAAATTTCCGCCGCCATGCCGCTGTGCCGAAGCAGCGCATCCGGCTGCGGTTCGCGGCCGCGGAAGGCCTTGAACGATTCCAATATCGGACGCGAGCCGCCGACCGACAGAATTTCCTTCAAGAAGCGCTCGCCCGTACTGCGATCCAGCACGCTCGATGTTTTGCCGCCCGCTTCCTCAAACGCTGCGAAGGCATCTGCCGAAAGCACCTCCGCCCATTTGTAACTGTAATATCCGGCTGCGTAGCCGCCAGCGAAAATATGGCTGAAGCTGTGCGGAAAGCGGTGCCAGGGTGGCGGCATGATGACGGCCACCTGCTGGCGTACTTCCTGTGCCACATCGAGAACGGATTTGCCGCCGCCGGGTACGAAATCATCATGCAAGCGCATGTCGAAGAGTGCAAATTCGATCTGCCGGACGGTCTGCATGCCGCTCTGAAAGTTCTTGGCTGCGATCATCTTGTCGTACAGCGCGCGCGGTAGTTTCTCGCCCGTGTCGACATGGCCTGTCATATTTTGCAACACGTCCCATTCCCAGCAGAAATTTTCCATGAACTGGCTGGGCAGTTCCACGGCATCCCATTCGACGCCGCGAATACCGGAAACCCACAATTCGTCGATGCGTGTGAGCAAATGATGCAAGCCATGGCCACATTCGTGAAACAGGGTAATGACGTCGTCATGAGTGAACAAGGCTGGTCTTACATTGCCGTTGCTGTCCTTCCCCGGACTACTGAAGTTGCAGACCAAGTAAGCGATAGGCGTTTGAACAGCCGTTTCGACACGGCGGCGCGCTCTGGCCTCGTCCATCCAAGCGCCGCCACGTTTGGTATCGCGCGCGTAGAGGTCGATATAGAACTGACCGACAAGCAGGTTGTCGCGTTCGATACGGAAAAAGCGCACAGCTGGATCCCATACCGGTGCGACGTCCGGTTTTATGCTAACGCCATACAATCCCTCGACGACGGAGAACAGTCCTTTTAGCGCCATCGACTCGGGGAAATATTGTTTCAACTCGTGTTCTGAAAACGCATAGCGCGCTTGCCGAAGCTTCTCCGACGCGTAAGCGATGTCCCATGCCTCTAGCTCCGCAATGCCCAATTCGCGCGTGGCAAATTCGCGCAATTCGCGCATGTCGCGTTCAGCAAAGGGCTTGGCGCGTTTGCCGAGATCGGTAAGGAAATCGCGCACCCGTGCCGGCGATTCCGCCATTTTCGTCACCAGCGAAACTTCCGCGTAATTGTCGTAGCCGAGCATCCGCGCAGCCTCGCGGCGCAAGGTCAGGATGCGATCGATATTCGATGTGTTGTCCCATTCAGGTGTGCTGAATTCGGACGCGCGCGTGGCATATGCGCGATACATGCGTGCGCGCAGCTCGCGATTTTCGGCGTATTGCATGACGGGCAGATAGGACGGCATATGCAATGTAAATATCCAGCCCGGCTTTTTCGCACGCTCCGCCGTGGCGCGCGCAGCCTGGCGCGCGTCGTCGGGAATGCCTGCAAGCAGCGCTTCGTTTTCGATGTGCTCGCTGTAAGCGTTGGTGGCATCCAGTACATTTTCGGAGAACTTGGCGGCCAATCCGGCAAGCTCTTCTTGGATGGCCTGGAAACGTGGCTTGTGTTCTGCTGGTAGTTCGGCACCGGAAAGGCGAAAGTCGCGCACTTCGTTGTCTACGATGCGCTGCCGGGTTGCGTTCAACTGCTTGTACTCGGAACTGTTGCGTAAAGCGCGATACTTGTCGAAGAGTTTGAGGTTCTGACCCAGCTCGGCGGAATAGCGCGTCACCTCCGGCAACATTTCGTTGTACGCGTCGCGCCACGGCGGAGTATCCATGACGCCATGCAGGTGACCGACAATCCCCCAGGCACGGCCCATTCTCTCGCCTGCGTCGATCATGGGCGCGACGAAGTTCGCCCACGTGGCGGCTACTTCGTCGGATTCGAGATGGCCTATCAGGGTTCGGTTGTCCGCTAGCAATTGACGCATTGCCGGGGCGACATGAGAAGGTTCTATCGCATCGAAACGCGGTAGACCGGATAAATCAAGTAAGGGATTGTTCATAAACGCACCGATTATCGGACTAGGCTGTAGTTAAACCCGGATTGTGCCGAAAATCCAGGATGATGGTTTTAATGATGGGGATAGTCATGACCATAACAAGTACCGCCACCAAAACCTACTCGATCGAGGATGCCAAAAAGCAATGCGCTGCTTTTTCCGCTGCGATCGAGCACGAACTGGCAACGGGCGAATTTGTTTTTCCGACCAGCATGCAGGCGGCCGTCAAAGTACGGCGCGCGCTGGATGAACCGGATGTCAGCATGGTCTCCGTGGCGCGCATCATCGGCCTCGAACCGCTGCTGTCCGTCAAGCTGCTGCGCATGGCCAACTCG
>DASUGV010000128.1:0-5773 GCA_036273835.1 Rhodocyclaceae bacterium | reverse complement strand
CCTGCCCTTGTCGTTGTCATGGGATCACCGTGTCATCGACGGCGCCGAAGCGGCCCGCTTCAACAATTATTTCGGTGGCTTATTAACGGACTTCCGTCGTGCGATGCTGTGATTCCATTCGCAATGCAACTGATACTTTGTCGACTGCACCTCGCCGTGCTACAGCACTGTCTTCGGTTTGCCTTCGTGTCTCGTTTCCATTGCGATGGAATGAACGATGAAAGGTGAAGAGTCGAAGTTGCCCCTCTCAATTTCAACGCCTGTGTCCTGATCTCGACCAATGACCACTCTCGCCGTCGTTCGCAAAAACGGGTTTGTTGCCATCGCAGCCGATGGCTTGACGACCTTTGGCGACACGCGTCTGCCTGCCGAGTACAAACGCGAGAACGACAAGATACTGAACGTTGCGGATTCATGGATCGGGGTGTGCGGCAGCTCTGCGCATCACGTGGTGTTAGGCAGCGCATTCCGTGAACTGAATGACGTTCGCTTAGACAGCCGCGAAGCCGTCTACGAAACATTCCGCCGGCTGCATCCGATCCTCAAGGAACACGCTTATCTGAATCCGAAAGAGGATGAGGACGATCCCTACGAATCATCGCAAATCAGTTGCCTCATCGCTAATGCCAGCGGCATATACGGTGTGTATTCATATCGAGAAGTATTTGCCTATGAACGTTTCTGGGCGGCGGGGTCGGGCAAGAGCTTTGCTTTGGGCGCGATGTTCGCCGCCTACAATTCGCAATTGCCGGCCGAAGAGATTGCGCGCCTTGGTGTGCGCGGCGGAATTGAATTTGATACGGCTAGCAGCGGGCCGATTGTTTCGTATGCTGTTGAACTAAGCGGTCAGGAGTGAGAAACAAGGTGTGAGAAGTTCATGTCAGCATGTGCTTGTTTCGCGTGCAAACTTCCGGCCTTGTTCCTTGCTCCTTACGCTCCACGAGGTTAAATAAATGAGCCAACCCGTTGAAGTAAAAGTACCTGACATCGGCGATTTCAAAGATGTCCCTGTCATAGAGGTATTCGTCAAGGCAGGCGATACGCTGAAAGTGGACGATCCGATTGCATCGTTAGAGTCGGACAAGGCAACGATGGAAGTGCCTTCTTCATCAGCCGGCGTGATCAAGGAAGTCAAAGTCAAGGTGGGCGACCGCGTTAGCGAAGGCGCGGTGTTGCTGATCGTCGAGGCCAGCGCTCCTGTTGCCGCAGCCGTCAAGTCTGCGCCTGCGGCACCTTCGGCGCCTGCGCCGATAGCTGCATCGCCGGTTGCGGCGCCGTCCGCAGGTAGCTTTGGCGGCAAGGCCGACATCGAATGCGAAATGCTGGTGCTCGGTGCGGGGCCTGGCGGTTATTCTGCGGCGTTCCGTGCTTCGGATCTCGGCATGAAGACAGTTATCGTCGAACGCTACGCGACCTTGGGCGGTGTCTGCCTGAATGTCGGATGCATACCATCGAAGGCGCTGCTACACGTCGCTGCAGTGATCGATGAGGCTGCGCATTTCTCGGATGTAGGCGTTGCTTTTGCCGCGCCGAAAGTCGACCTCGATCAGCTACGCAAGCACAAGGCAAGAGTCGTTGGCAAACTCACAGGCGGCCTGACAGGCATGGCCAAGTCGCGGAAGGTGGAAGTGGTGCGCGGCTACGGCAACTTTATCGACCCACATCACCTTGAGGTCGACTTGACGACTGGCGATGCGCAGGCGCGTAGCGGCGAAAAGAAAATCATCAAGTTTCAGAAATGCATCATCGCTGCTGGAAGCGCGGTGGTGAAACTTCCATTCGTGCCGGAAGATCCGCGTATTGTTGACTCCACCGGTGCGCTTGAACTGCGTCAGATTCCAAAGCGCATGCTGGTAATCGGTGGCGGCATCATCGGTCTGGAAATGGCAACGGTATATTCGTCACTAGGTTCGCGCATCGATGTAGTCGAGATGATGGATGGCTTGATGGCGGGTGCCGATCGCGATCTGGTGAAGGTGTGGGAAAAACAGAATACGCACCGCTTCGACAAGATCATGCTCAAGACCAAAACGGTCGCCGTGACTGCCCGACCGGATGGCATCCTCGTCAAATTCGAAGGCGAGCAGGCGCCGGCGGAAGAGCAGAAATATGACATGGTGCTAGTGGCCGTGGGGCGTAGTCCGAATGGTAAGAAGATCAGTGCCGAGAAGGCCGGGGTCGTTATCTCCGACCGTGGTTTCATCAACGTCGATAGTCAGCAACGTACCAACGTGCCGCACATTTTTGCTATTGGCGACATCGTTGGCCAGCCGATGCTGGCGCACAAAGGCACGCATGAAGGTCACGTCGCTGCCGAAGCTGCCCACGGCGAGAAAGTGCATTTTGATGCCAAGGTCATTCCGTCCGTTGCTTACACAGAACCCGAAGTGGCGTGGGCGGGTCTTACCGAACTCGAAGCCAAGGCGCAAGGCAAGAAGGTTGGCGTTGGCAAATTTCCTTGGGCGGCGTCGGGCCGCGCGATTGCAAATGGCTGCGAGTACGGTTTCACCAAATTGATATTCGATGAGGAAACGCATCGCATTGTTGGCGGCGGCATCGTCGGCCCGAATGCCGGTGACATGATCGGTGAAGTTGCTCTTGCCATCGAGATGGGTTGCGACCCGGTCGACATCGGCAAGACGATTCATCCGCATCCGACTTTGGGCGAATCCATTGGTATGGCCGCTGAAATATTTGAAGGCGTGTGCACCGATGTGCCGCCGGTGAAAAAGAAGTAATATCGGCATGATGTTTGCTGCGGCGCAGTAAGCACCGTTGCCGATATAAACGTGAAGGAGTTGGTCATGGAAAACATTGTGATAGTGGCAGCCGTTCGCACGGCAGTCGGTAAATTCGGCGGCGCGCTTGCCAAGGTTCCTGCGTCGGAACTCGGCGCAACGGTGATTCGCGGTTTGCTTGCCAAGACAGGTGTTGCGCCCGATCAAGTCAGCGAAGTCATCATGGGGCAGGTGCTGACTGCCGGCGTGGGACAGAATCCTGCGCGTCAAGCGGTGATTCGTTCCGGTTTACCTGAGGCGGTGCCGGGCATGACCATCAACATGGTTTGCGGATCGGGTCTACGCGCGGTGATGCTGGCGGCTCAGGCGATCCGCAACGGTGATGCCGATATCATAATTGCAGGTGGACAAGAAAATATGTCGGCCAGTCCGCATGTGCTGAACGGGTCGCGCGATGGCTTCCGCATGGGTGACGCCAAGCTCGTCGATACGATGATCACTGATGGTTTGTGGGACGCTTTCAACCAATACCATATGGGCACGACCGCCGAAAATCTGGCCAAGAAATATCACATCAGCCGCAAAGAGCAGGATGCATTTGCGGCCGCTTCGCAGCAGAAGGCCGAGGCTGCGCAGAAGGCCGGAAAATTTAAGGATGAAATCGTGCCGGTGATTGTCCCTTCCAAGAAGGGCGATGTGGTGGTCGATGTTGACGAATATCCAAAGCATGGAACAACAGCCGAAGCGCTCGCTGCACTCAAACCTGCATTCGACAAGGCAGGGACGGTAACCGCCGGCAATGCATCGGGGCTCAACGACGGCGCGGCGGCTGTAATGCTGATGACCGAGTCGAAAGCCAAGGCTCTGGGGTTACCTGTTCTAGCATCGATCAAGGCGTACGCAACTGCCGGCGTCGATCCCGCAATCATGGGGATCGGTCCTGCACCGGCTTCGCGCCGTTGTCTGCAGAAGGCGGGCTGGACTGTCGACACGCCTGATCTGATGGAAATCAATGAAGCCTTTGCCGCGCAAGCCATTGCGGTGAACAAGGAAATGGAATGGGACACGAGCAAGATCAATGTTAACGGTGGGGCCATTGCGATGGGCCACCCAATCGGTGCATCGGGGGCTCATATCTTGGTTAGTTTGTTGCATGAGATGATCAGGCGCGACGCCAAAAAAGGTTTCGCTAGCCTGTGTATTGGCGGCGGCATGGGCGTAGCGCTGGCCGTCGAACGCTGATCTCGAACGTTTCGGGGCAAAAAAAGCGCGGCATGATCCGCGCTTTTTCATTTGTGCTTTTTCGTTTGCGCTTTTTTGTTCGTATTCTTCGATACGATGAATATCTGTACATCCACTACAATCTCGGCATGACACACGGGCGGAGCGCCGATGAACCAGAATGATTTGAAGCGAGCCGTTGCAACTGCGGCACTTGCCTATGTGCCCGAAGGCGAAATCATTGGTGTGGGCACCGGCTCCACGGCCAATCTTTTCATCGACGGGCTTGGCGCAATGCGCGATCGCATTCGTGGTGCGGTGGCCAGTTCCGAAGTAAGCGCGGCGCGCTTGCGTTCATTCGACATTGAGCTGTTTGATTTGAATGACATCAATGAATTGTCTATCTATGTGGATGGCGCCGACGAAATCGATCATCGATTCTGTATGATCAAAGGCGCTGGCGGAGCGCTGACGCGCGAGAAAATAGTGGCGGCGGTGGCGCGCCAATTTATTTGCATCTGCGACGCGTCCAAGCGCGTCGACGTACTCGGGCGTTTCCCGCTGTCGGTAGAAGTGATTCCGATGGCGCGCAATCATGTGATGCGTGTGTTGGCGACACTGGGTGGTGAGCCGCGATTGCGCGAAGGCGTGATTACCGACAATGGCAACGTCATTATCGACGTGCACAGCCTGTCCATCACCGAGCCGGAGACGATGGAAGCGCGCATAAACAATATTCCCGGCGTGGTCACCAACGGCATTTTTGCCATACGACCGGCAGATATGCTCTTATTGGGCACACAGGACGGAGTGCAGTGTCTGTCACGAAACTGAAACAAAGTCTTCATGCGGCGCAGGCATACTCGTATGCTTGTCAATCGTTGACTGAAGAACCATATGGACCAATCGGGAGGAATGCACATGAGTGAGCACACCATGCGCCAGTATGACGTTGAGCTGGACAATATCCGGACCCGTGTTTTGCAAATGGGCGGCTATGTCGAGCTGCAGGTAGTCAAGGCGCTGGAAGGCTTGCTGGAGGGCGATGCCACGACGATTGATCGCGTTATCGAGAACGACCATCGCGTCAACGAACTCGAAGTCGAACTGGATGAAGCCTGCGCGCAGATCATCGCCAAACGCCAGCCGGCGGCCGGCGATCTGCGCGCGATTCTCTCCGTGTCGAAGGTGGTGACGGATCTGGAGCGTATTGGCGACGAAGCGAAAAAAATCGCCAAGGTGGCCAAGGCCATGCACTTGGCCGACTCGCTGGCGCCGACTCCGCGCGTGCAGCTGCGCCACATCGGCAATCTGGCCATCGACTTGTTGCGCAAATCGCTGGATGCGTTTGCGCGCCTCGATATCGATTCGGCGGCAGAAGTCGTGAAGCAGGATAAAGACGTGGATGCCGAGTTCAAATCAGTGATGCGCCAGCTCATTACCTTCATGATGGAAGATGCGCGCACCATTTCGCGTGGCATCGATCTGCTGTTTGCCGCCAAGGCAATGGAACGTATCGGCGATCACGCGAAGAATATTTCCGAATATGTAATCTTTCTGGTGCGTGGTAAAGACGTACGCCACGTTGGTCTGGAAGAGATTCAGCGGGAAGTCGCGCAAAAATCCTGACCGGAAGGTCCATGTAAAAGCCGCCTCTCAAGGCGAGGCGGCTTTTATGCGAATTGCATATTTCCTACATCAAGAATCTAACGCGACAACTCGTCGCGCAGGGCTTGCATCAGCCTGTGTATCTCATCGAGCAAACATTGGGTGAGCGGCGCGATCTGGCCGAGACTTTTGGTGGTGCAAGCTTG
>DASUGV010000127.1:0-3475 GCA_036273835.1 Rhodocyclaceae bacterium | reverse complement strand
TATCGTTTGCGTCGTCCGCATCATCTGCTTCATCCACATCGCTCTTCGCTTGATTGATGGGCAGCCAGATTCTGAACACCGTGCCTTTGCCGAGTTCGCTCTCGACCTCGATCTTGCCGCCATGCCGGTGCACGATGCCATATGACACCGACAAGCCCAGACCTGTCCCGGTGCCGACGGGCTTCGTGGTGAAGAAGGGATCGAAGATTCGCGTCAGATTCTCCGGCGCGATGCCCGTGCCCGTATCCGTCACTTCGATCCACACCTGATCGCCGCGCTGTCCCGAGCGCAGCGTGATGACGCCTTTCTCGACAATGGCATGCGAAGCATTGATCAGCAGGTTGAGGAAAACCTGATTGATCTGCGACGCAACGCATTCGACCAGAGGAATGTCGCCATATTCCTTGACCACCTGCGCTTTGTATTTGACCTCGTTCCAGACCATATTGAGCGTGCTGTTCATGCCCTTGTGAAGGTCCGACAACTGCCACATGGTCTCACCGACACGCGAGAATTCCTTGAGATCCGTCACGATGTTCAGAACACGCTGAATGCCGTCGCGCGTTTCCTGCAACAGCTTGGGCACATCCTCGCGCAAATAATCGAGATCCGCCCCTTTGCGTGCCGCCACGATATCGGCCAGCTTGTCGGGATGATCGGATAGAAGCGAATCGACAGAACGCTCGTACGCGGCAAGCACAGCCAGCATGTCATCCGTATATTCGCTCAGCGTGCTCACGTTGCCCGAAACGAAACCGATAGGATTATTGATCTCGTGTGCCATGCCCGCCGCGAGCAAACCGATGGATGCCATTTTCTCGGATTGCAGCAACTGGCTTTGCGCTTCTTCGAGCCGCTTGATCAGTGCGCGCTGAAGCGCTTTTTCCTCCTGCAGTGCTTCCTCTGCGCGCCTGCGCTCTTCCACTTCCTGCGTCAGCGCCGAATTCGCTGCGCTGAGTTCCGCGGATTGATCGAGCGCGTCGGCCAGGCGCTGGCGCTTCAGCGCCACCATCTGCAACACATTCGTAATCTCCTCGAATTCATAAAAAGAATCCGTGAGACGCGGCGGTTCCTTGCTCGGCGGACGATTGCGAATTTCCACCGAGGAATGCAGCGGATCGCGCGCCACGCCAATCAAGGTATTGATCGCCGCATTGAGCTGGCGCACGAACAAAAATGCCAACAATGCCGTCAGCATAATCGTCAGCGCGATCGCCCCGGCAAGCATGCCGAGCGGCCACGCCAGCGGCGCGTAAAGCACAGAATTCGGAATACCGACCAATACAGTCCAGTCGGTGCCGGGAACGCGATGGAACACATTCAGTATCGGGAAACCTTCGGCCGACTTGTTGCGAATCACCCCATCAGGCGAATTGCGCGCTGCTGCGATCAACTCCGGCCGGGCCGCCTTACCGACCCATTGCCCTGGGTCTTTACTGCGTGCAATGAATATTCCGTTGCCGTCGATCATTCCGAACAGCCAGCCTTTCGGCGCAGCCGTGCGCAACAACACGTCGGACATGGCCGCGGCTGTGGATGTCAATGTAATAATCCGTAGTCCTTCCGCGGTTTGCACCGGCACATCCACGGTAATGATCTTGATGCCAATCAGCTTGCCGGGGAAAAGATCCGAGACATGCGGATGCCCACTGGCCACAGCTTTGTGCACCGAATCCATCGCGCTGCGTCGCGGAACCGGCGTACCGAAAGGCGCGCGCGTGGACAGAAATTGATTGCCATCGGCATCGGCCAGCGTAACGAAATACCCGACCTGACCCGAAAAGCCCTTGGCGATTTTGTAAAAAGAAGCGTACTGCTCCTTTCCAAGTGGCATATGCGAGAACACCGCAGCGCTCTCCGTCATCGTGCGCAGATGGTTGCCCATGCTCTCCGCCGCCGACGCCGCCAGACCACGCGCTTCTCTTTCCGGTCCTTCAACCAGTTGTTTGGCCACCAGCCAAGTTTGTATCGATGCCAACAACAACCCCGGCAAAACGACGACCAGGACAAAGGCAGCAAGAAATTGGCGCAGCGAGCGGAAAGGGGACCGGAGTAACAGGCTTCTTGGGTTCATCGATTGTCATATCGACAGATCGGGGATCGGCTTTAGATGTATGCGAGCGTGTATTGGCTGACAATACGCTCGTACGAATCAAGCCTAAAACAAAGCGATACCAAGCCCGGCCGCAATCGCCAACCATAGCAATGGATTTGCGCGCGAATAGTACGACGCAACTGCCGTCGCACCAGCGAGCGCATAAATCGGCCAGCCGTGTCCTGTAGATCGAATCAGCAGGCAGCCGCTACTGAGGATCAAGCCGATAGTGATTGGCGCCAAACCAAGTTCGATGGCGCGTCGCCATGGGGAATAACTGAAGCGGTCCCAGAGCCTGCCGACACAGAAGGCGAGAATAGATGAAGGCGCGCACATGCCGATCGTGCATGCCAATGCGCCGAACATGCCAGCCAGCTTCCAGCCGATGAGGCTGACGATCAACACGTTGGGGCCGGGCGCTGCTTGCGTGATCGCGTAGAGCGAAGCGAACTCTGCGCTGCTCATCCAGCTGTTTGCCTCGACAACCTGACGATGCATTTCAGGAAGCGTTGCGCTGGCGCCGCCGACGGCCATGAGCGACAACAGACAGAAGCGCAGGAAGAGTTCGAAGATCGAGGGGGACGTCACGACTTGTCCACTTCTGTTTTTTCTCTTGCTCTTTCTCGTCCAACGTTCAGCCAGCCACAGATGATGCTGACCGGCGCCAGCACGATCAGTACCTCAAGCAATGGCAAGTGGAGCCAAACCACAGCGATGAATGCCACTAGCATAGTGGCAAAAGACCATACGCTGCGATCCATCTTCGCCGCGAGCTTTGCGCCGGTAGCGAGGATCAGACCGGCAGCTGCAGCGGCGACGCCAGCCAGTGCGTGATTGAGCATGACCGAGTCGGCAAACTGATCGTAGAGTTTGGCGAGTGCAATCACGATGACCAGGGGCGCGAGCATCAGCCCCGAAATGGCACAGAGCGAACCGCGCCATCCGTGGAAGCGTGAGCCGATGACGATGGACATGTTCACAATGTTGGGGCCGGGCAGGCCCTGGCCAAGCCCGAGCAGTTCGGTGAACTGCCGATCCGTGAGCCAGCGTCTGTCGTCGACCAACATGCGGCGCGCATGTGGCAACACGCCGCCGAATCCTGAAACGCCAGCTTTGAAGAAGCCGACGAAGATCTGCGCTTTCGTCGGAGTGATGGTTTCTGGCTCTGGAATGCTCATGACGTAATGATCATTTCTGCTGTACTGGTACAAAAAAGGAATTACATACTTGGCTCAACTCGCCATTCCCGCTTTCGCTAAAATGGCGAAATCATAAATTAGGTAGATAACCCCAAAAAAAAGGCCCGCGAATTGCGAGCCATTTTTCTTCCGTTAGTGGTTCAAACCCGCACCCCATCCGCAATTTCCCGATACTCGCCAA
>DASUGV010000126.1:0-2186 GCA_036273835.1 Rhodocyclaceae bacterium | reverse complement strand
CGGCTTGGCCGACTGAGTAGTTCGGTAGCGGAGCATAGCTCGAAACGCGCTCCTCCGCGAGAAGGTACCGGCTGCCGCTATGCCGTGTTTTTTGTTCGGCCTGAGAGATCATCCGCTTCAATCCTTTAGCAGCTTCATGCTTCCGGTCCCATTCAGCCTGCTTGAATGATCCGGTCCACAGCGGCGCTCACTGTCGTCGCAAAGGAGATCATCGGTACTGCTTAGAAGAAGATGGCCCAGTCAGATGGCCGATATGGTGGTTTCGCAGTCCCCGCAGTTAGCGCAATAATAGATTCGCCGATCAAAGCCGGAGTCCAACGGTTCGGTTCGGGTATATATCAAGGGCTTGCCGCACCTGGAGCAGGGAGGCCGAAGCTTGTCAACAAGCGTAAAATAAAAAGGGGGAAGCACAGCAAGATTAGTGAGCGCCTTTTCGACCGAAATACCCAGTCAATTCCGCACAGCGACGTCAGCCCGTCTTTTCGCGCAGGCTATGCCGCCGGGATGCCGCTAATCTTTCATAATGAACGTTTCTCGGTTGGGGTAGAGGCGATGGTACCGGAAATCGAGCAACCGGCTGTCGATAGAGATGCTGGGTATCTCGGCGCCCGCACAGGGCGCAGGACTCTGGCGGCGCTGGCGCTGACCGAGCATTGGTGTTCTTGAAGCGGTGGTGCTGTCCTTCCAGGATCACCTTCTGAAGCTTTTCGCTGCACTCTCGCTTCGAGCATTTTCTTAAAATGCGGTCGCTTTTGACCATGTGCGAAGCTTGTTATTGGAGGCTGCAGTAGCTATCTGACTAGGTGACGTGCTCGGATCGCCTCAAAGCGCATGTCCCGAAACGTCACGTGCCACGCCAAATCTTGCGAACGGTATCGACCAACGGCATGTCGTGGCGACATGCGCGTCACGGGTCAGGACAGTCCATGGCTATCGAACATGCCGCCGTGCAGGTTGCGCGCAAGCCGTGGGGTGTAACGGATCTCCATCCCTGGAGCAGCATGGATGCGTCCAATAACCCGGTTGGAGAGTTGTGGTTTCAGCGAGTCGACAAGCATGCACCGGCCCCCGCGCTGCTGCTGAAGTTACTCTTTACCAGCGAGCCGTTGTCGATCCAGGTTCATCCAGACGATAAATTCGCGCGCTCGATGGGCTTGCCGAATGGCAAGTCGGAGGCCTGGTATATATTGGCGGGCGCACCAGGTGCTCGCGTCGCGATAGGATTAAAACAGCATCTCACGCCCGAGCAATTGCGCGCGTCGATCAAGGACGGCTCCATTGCAAGCCTCACAAGATGGCGTCCCGTCGCAAAAGGCGACATCATCTTCGTCCCTGCCGGTACGATCCACGCCATAGGCGCCGGTATCGTTCTCGCCGAAATTCAGCAACGCAGCGACACGACGTTCCGTCTGTTCGATTACGGCAGGCAACGGGAATTGGATGAAGACAACGCCGTCGCCGTTTCCGAGGCGGCGCCTGCCCAAACTCAAGCGCGTCAACGACGCCTTACCGCCACGCGAACGGCTCTCATCACAAGCCAACACTTCATCCTCGAGCGAGTCGAACTTCAGGGGAACTCGAGATGGATGCTTAATGCCGATCGAGAAACCTGGGTCCTGTTGATCGAAGGGTGCGCACGGATCGAGTCAATAAGCGCATCGGTCGGCGATGCCGTCTATGCCCAAGCCGAGCGGGCCGAGATTGAAGTGGGGTCCGGCGGCATGAGCTGCCTGATCGGCTATCCCGGACCAAACCCACTGGTCGCCTTACTACAAGAAGCTGGAGAGCCAATGACAGATCGTGCCGGCAGCTCCGTCGATTCCCCTAAATCAACCGAAAATGTGGACGTAGCAACATGACGCCGCTCCGCCGTATCGCCGTTATCGGCAATTCGTTACCCCGCCGCTGCGGAATTGCGACGTTTACGACCGATCTGCAACAGGCGATATCGACGTCCCGTCCGAACCTGCAGACTGGCATCGTAGCGATGACCGATCGCGGCCAGGCCTACGATTATCCCCCTTCGGTCGCTTTGCAGATCAAGGATGGCAACATCGAGGACTACGTGCGTGCAGCAGATTTCTTGAATGCCGGTCGCTTCGACGTCGTATGCCTGCAGCACGAATTCGGCATTTTCGGCGGCGACGCCGGCGGGCACATCCTTGAACTGCTGTCCCGGCTAACGA
>DASUGV010000125.1:0-2315 GCA_036273835.1 Rhodocyclaceae bacterium | reverse complement strand
CACGACGGCGGAAAGCGTGTCCCCCGCCGCACGGAGACGTTCGGCGGTTGGATTGAGTGCTGCTGCAGTAGCTTCCGCCGCGACGATGGTTGCCTCGGTTGCCAGATCGCATTTCGTGAATATCAAACGATCCGCCATGGCGATTTGTTTGAGCGCCTCGTCATATGCTTCGATGTGCTCATGCATGTGTCCGACGTCGACTGTGACGATTACTCCATCGAGACAAAAACGTTCGGCGACGAAAAAATCGTTGATGAGCGTATGGATAACCGGAGCGGGATCGGCAAGCCCAGTAGTCTCGATCACGACACGGTCAAGGGCCGGCAACTCTTTACGCAAGCGCCGCATGAAAAGATTGCGCAGGCTGCGCGAGAGGTCGCCACGTATCGAGCAGCACACGCAGCCTGATTGCAGCAGGACAATTTCCTCGTCGAGTTTTTCGACCAGATGATGATCGATGTCGATCTCGCCTACTTCATTGATTAGGACCGCGCTGCCCGCCATCGCTGGATCGCGCAACAGCGCGTTGAGCAACGTAGTCTTGCCGCTGCCCAGAAAACCGGTGAGAAGCGTAACGGGAATCTTCATCAGCGCAGCGTTGCGGTAACCAACGCAATCAGTGCTATGCCCGAGAGTATCGTGCCGCCTTGCCACGCCAGATTCCTCGCGCCCGCTTCACGTCGCAGTAGCGGCAATAAATCCGATATCGCGATATATAGCAAGCTGGACGCAGCCAAGATAAGCGCGTAGGGCAAGTAAGGCCGGGCATGCTGAAGCGCCAGGTAACCGATTACGCCGCCAATCAGCGAGCACAAGCTTGAAAATCCATTTAGCATAAATGCCCGGCGTATTGCAACGCCGGCGGTGCGCAACAATACAAAGTCTCCCGCTTCCTGAGGAATCTCGTGCGCGATCACGGCAATGGCAGTGCTCCAGCCCAAGGTGGGGCTGGTCAAAAATGTCGCGGCGAGCATCACGCCATCGACAAAATTATGAAAGCTATCGCCAAGCACGACAGCTGGCACGATCGAGCTCATGTCGTGATGGTGATCATGGCCGTGATGATCGTGCTCTTCGCCGCCATGCGAATGCCGCCATAACGCCGCACGCTCCAGCGCGTAGAAACCGATTAGGCTCACCAGTAGCGCGGCAAATAGCTTATGCGGCGCAATGCCAGACTCGAAAGCCTCCGGCAAGATATCCAGCAATGCCACCGACATCAGTACACCGGTTGCAAAGCCCACCAGACGCGGCAGCCAGCGCTGCGGAAATCCCGCAACCAGCAAGCCCGCAACCATCGCGCTGAGCAGGCCGCCGGAAAGCGTGGCCAGAACTATAGATGTCAATAGCATACAATCCTTTATTCTTATTTTGCGGGCACAGCGTTGCCGTCGCATTGCGCGCAATGTCCGGTTACGCAAAATTCAACACCACTGCCGTGAAAACCTGCCGGCAAGCGGGGGCTTTGCACCACGACATCTTCCAGACAGAACACACGACTGCACGCGTCGCAGCGAAAATGCGCGTGCAATGTATGCATTGGCGAAGAAGGTGCTGCCACGCTGAAGCGGAAAACACGCTGAGCATCGGCCACGCGATGCGCCAGACCGCTCTCCACCATCCAATCGAGCACACGATAGAGTGTCACACGGTCGAAGCCCGCGTCATCGAGCGCCTGCTCGATATCGTGATGCGATAGCGCACGCTTGGCCGATTCAAGTAGATGCAATACTGCCAGCCGCGCTGGCGTTGCGCGTGCACCCAGCGCACGAATACGCGCGGCAGTGGCTGAGGACTTGATCTGTTTAAAAGTGTTCACGACGCGTCATTTCAACACAACTCAATTGCTTATGCAATTCTGTTGCATTTGATCACACAAGAAGAGCAATTCGGCTGCCTGCGCTACCATAGCGCCCTAAGCAACCATTGAGCTTGAACATCATGAGAAGCGATTGGGAAGTAGTCATCGGGCTGGAGACGCATGCTCAGCTCAACACCGTCTCCAAAATTTTTTCCGGCGCCAGCACGGCGTTCGGCGCCGCGCCGAACGAGCAGGCCAGCGCGGTAGATATCGCATTGCCCGGTGTATTGCCGGTACTCAATCGTGGCGCCGTCGAACGCGCGATCCGTTTCGGCTTGGCAATTGGAGCAGAAATCGCACCGCGCTCCATTTTTGCTCGCAAGAATTATTTCTATCCTGATTTACCCAAGGGCTACCAGATCAGTCAATACGAACTACCCGTTGTCGTTGGCGGTACGCTGACTATTCAGGTCGGCGAAGGCGACAAGGCTTACGAAAAAACCGTACACCTAAC
>DASUGV010000124.1:0-5256 GCA_036273835.1 Rhodocyclaceae bacterium | reverse complement strand
ACACGAGGTCGAAGAAGCGGGTGACACGCACCGCGTCGCCAAGCGCAAGGTGATCGCGCACCACCCACTTGGTGAACTGGTCGAAGACGATGACAAGTCCCGAAATGCCCAGCCAGGAAAAAAAGCGATTTGTCATATTATTGAAACGTCATTTAAAGTAGTCCGGATGCAGCGTAGCGGAATCCGGGATGCAATTCGTCATTCCCGCGGAGGCGGGAATCCGCTTCTTTTGCACAAGATAACTTGCTACGGGTTGGTGGATTCCCGCTTTCGCGAAAATGACGGAGCGGGAAAGTTTGCTATGCATAACGTCTCATCTCGCCGGCCCCATGCAAATTCGAATCGCAACGCCCGCATAGTTCCGGATGCGCAGCGTTGATGCCTACGTCGGCGCGATAGTGCCAGCAGCGCGCGCATTTTTGATGGGTGCTCGGCGCGACGCCAATCTGTTCGTCCGCTGCGTTCGCTACTTTGGTAACGATGGCACTGGACGTGATGAACACGAAGCGCAAATCGTCGTTCAGCGATGCGAGCGCGCGATATTTTTCGCCGCTGGCACGGACTTCCACTTCCGCCTGCAGCGAGGAGCCGACCTTACCTTCTGTCCGTACAGCTTCGATCTGTTTCAATACATCCGCGCGCACGGCGCGAATGATTTCCCACCGGTCTGCGTCTTTCGCGTAGTCGGCATTCGAGTAAGCTTCAACGACTGCAGCCGCTGCTTTTGTCGGGTCGATCCACTGGTGCAGCATAACGCTGTCATATTCCCGATTGGGATGCATGACTTGCCATGCTTCCTCCGCCGTGAACGAAAGAATGGGCGCCATCAATTTGACCAGCGTATGCGTGATGTAATGCAGAACCGTTTGCGCAGAGCGGCGGCCTACTGATTTAGGTGCGCTGGTGTAGAGGCGATCTTTCAGGATGTCCAGATAGAAAGCGCCCAGATCTTCCGAGCAGAAAACCTGAAGGCGTTGCACAATTTTGTGAAACTCGTAGGTTTCATAGTCCTGCTGGCAGTCCTCATTGAGTTTGACGGTTAGCCACAATGCATATCTGTCGATGTCGAGACACTGTTCAGGTAATATCTTGTCGCGTGCGAAATCGAAATCCGCCGTGTTGGCAAGCAGGAATCGTAGCGTGTTGCGGATGCGACGGTAGCTCTCAACGACGCGATCGAGAATTTCTTTGCTGATCGACACCTCGCCGGAATAGTCGGTCGACGCGGCCCACAGCCGCAGGATTTCCGCACCGAGCTTATCCGAGACTTCTTGCGGCACGACCGTGTTGCCGAGCGACTTGCTCATCTTGCGGCCTTGACCGTCGACGACGAAGCCATGTGTGAGCAGCGCGTTGTATGGCGCGCGGCCGTCCAGCATGCATCCGGTCAGCAGCGACGAGTGAAACCATCCGCGGTGCTGATCGGAACCTTCAAGATACAGGTCCGCTGGGTAGCCAAGCTGCGCAGCATGCGATCCCCGCATGACATGGTCATGCGTGGTGCCGGAGTCGAACCATACGTCCAACGTGTCGTTGATTTTGTCATACTGCGCAGCTTCCGCGCCCAGTAGTTCGGCCGGATCAAGTTTAAACCATGCTTCGATACCTTTCTTCTCGACACGTTGCGCGACCTGTTCCATGAGTTCGTTCGTGCGCGGATGCAAGTCGCCCGTTTCCTTGTGCAAAAACAGCGGAATCGGCACGCCCCAACTGCGTTGACGCGAGATGCACCAGTCGGGCCGATTGGCGATCATGGCATTTAGACGTTGTTGCCCCCATGCCGGGAAAAACTGCGTGTCCTCGATCGCTTTCAATGCGAGTTCGCGCAGGCTAGCGCCGCGCGGCCGCGTGTCCATACCGACGAACCATTGCGCCGTGGCACGATAGATCAGCGGCGTCTTGTGGCGCCAGCAATGCATGTAGCTGTGGGTGATGGTTTCGTGATGGAGCAGCGCGCCGACTTCGCGTAGCTTGTCGACGATATGCGGATTGGCTTTCCAGATGAACTGGCCGCCGAAGAAAGGCAGGCTATTGGCATATACGCCGTTGCCTTGCACGGGATTCAATATCTCGTCGAAACTACGGCCGTTCGCGCGCCAGGTGTTGAAGTCGTCCACACCGTAAGCGGGCGCGCAGTGCACGATGCCAGTTCCCGCGTCTATGCCAACGTACTCGGCCAAATAAATTGGCGAGGCGCGATCATAGAATGGATGCTTGAAGTTGATGCCTTCAAGGCGTGTACCTTTGGCAGTGCCAATGACTGAGCCTTTAAGTCCGTAACGCGTAAGACAGCTCTCGACAAGATCAGCCGCGAGCACCAACAGCTTGTCGCCGAGGTCGACGAGCGCGTAGTCGAATTCTGGATGGATGTTGAGCGCTTGGTTGGCTGGAATTGTCCACGGCGTCGTTGTCCAGATAACGGCGAAGGCCGGTTTGCCGATGCTGTCCAACCGGAAAGCCATTGCCAATTTTGTGCGGTCATCGCTTTCGACGCACGCGAACGCCACGTCAATGGCGTCCGATTTTTTGTCTTCATACTCGACTTCGGCTTCGGCCAGTGCAGAGCCGCAGTCGAAGCACCAGTTGACGGGCTTCAATCCTTTGAATACCCATCCGTCATTAACCATCTTCGCCAGCGCACGAATCTCGCCCGCTTCATTGCCGAAGTCCATGGTTTTATAAGGATGGTCCCAATCGCCGAGCACACCCAAACGGATGAAATCTTTTTTCTGTCCTTCGATCTGCTCGGAAGCGTAAGCGCGACTCAGCTCGCGCACCTTGTCGGCGGGCAAGTTCTTGCCGTGCGTGACTTCGATCTTGTGTTCGATGGGCAGGCCGTGACAGTCCCAGCCCGGCACGTAGGGCGCGTCGAAACCGGCCAGCGTTTTCGAGCGAACGATGATGTCCTTGAGAATCTTGTTCAGCGCGTGACCGATGTGAATATTGCCATTGGCATACGGTGGACCGTCATGCAGAATGAATTTCGGTCGGCCAGCGGAAGCCTTGCGAATCTTTTCGTAAAGCTTTTTCTGCTGCCACTGCGCCACCCAGCCGGGCTCACGCTTCGCCAGATCGCCGCGCATGGGAAAGGCGGGGTCGGGCATATTCAAGGTCTGTCGATATTCGGCCATTTTCTCTTAGGACATCCAACTAATTATTCAACTTTAGTATTCAAACGCCATCCATCAAATCAGGATGCGCGGCGAAATAATTCCGTACGTCATTGCAATCTTTGTTAATCGCCGCCTTCAAGATCTCCAGCGAATCGTACTTGGCTTCGTCACGCACTTTATGCCAAAACTTTACTCGCAAACGCTGGTGATACAGGTCGCCAGAAAAATCCAAGACGAATACCTCCAGTCGCAAAGCCAATTTGTCGCCGATCGTGGGGCGCACGCCGACGCTTGCTGCGCCAATGGCGTTTTTTAGCGGGCCGCCATCCACTGTCACCGCAAAGATGCCGTTCAACGGCAGCGTGTTTTGCGTGAGATGAATGTTCGCTGTCGGGAAACCGATCGTGCGACCGATCTTATCTCCGTGCGCGACGCGGCCGACGATTTCGAGCGGCGCTCCCAATAGCGCATTGGCATATTCCACGTCACCGGCCAGCAAGGAATCTCTCACGGCGGAACTGGATACGCGTTCATTGGCCAGATCGACAGTGTGCATGACTTCGACCTGAAAACCCAGTTGCGCACCCGCCTGCTGTAACGTGCTGGAATGACCGCCGCGATGCTTGCCAAAGCGGAAATCGTCACCGATGATCAAATACCGCGTGCGCAGTCCGCGTACCAGAACGCGCGCAATGAAATCGTCTGCCGACAGTGACGCGAATCGCGTATTGAAATGTTGGACGTAGACGAGATCGACGTTCCGTGATGCCAGCAATTCCAGTTTACGCCGCAAGCTCGTCAGACGCGGTGGTGCGCTATCCGGTGCAAAAAATTCACGCGGATGCGGCTCGAAGCACAGTACTGCCGCCGGTAGTCCCAACGCACGCGCCTTGTCCTTCAACTTTGATAGAAGCGCCTGATGACCCAGATGCACGCCGTCGAAATTGCCGATAGTCAGCACGCACGGCTGCTCGCCGATATTCGGAATACCTCGAAAAACCCGCATGACGGCTGACGTAAAAGGATGAATTATAACGGCAAATGGCGGCGTTGCCGTTATCCGAATGAGCGTGCTTGCAGCACCAACGCTTGTGCAGTCGGAGCGCCCTTGTTTTAATGCGGATCAATGATGGTTCGATGGGGAGGGAATATGTTGCAGTATCGGATGCAGCACCGGATTCCGAGTTGGCTGAAGATGGCGATGCTGTTCGCTACGCTGGCCTTGTTTGGCTGTGCAAACAATCCCGCTGCGAATCTGCAGAAAAGCGAGTTGGGTTATCGCCTGGACAAGCCGGACGCGCCGTCCAGTCCTTATGCCAACGTCAAGTTACGCGCCATGCTGATTGCAGTCGGCAACGAGCAGCCCGTGTTCGACCGTTTTGTGACGGATTTCAGCCATGAACTGAAAGGGCTGGATTTCGCCGGCGTCGCGACATCATCTTCTTCGGGTAAAGCGGGTAAGAAGATATCGACCTTGAGCGATCTCTATCGGGAAATTCACACGCTCAAACCCGCGTCGAACGAAGGCTGCTTCGTTTATTTGACGGGTCACGGCGGCCCGAGCGGCATGGCACTGCCGGTAGGCAAGCAACACGAATTCGTACCGGTCGCCGACCTCAATGGAGCGTTGACTGCCGCGTGCGGAGAGCGTCCAACCATCGTTGTCATATCCTCTTGTTTCAGTGGCGTGTATATGCGAACGGGCATTGCGGCACCGAATCGCATCGTCATAACGGCGGCCGATCCCGATCATACGTCTTTCGGTTGCAGCAACGATCAGACATACACCTATTTCGACGGCTGCTTCATGAAAAGCTTTGCCGGCGCGAAAACATGGCAGGCGGTGGCGGACGGCGCGAAGACATGCGTAAGCGGGCTGGAATCGAAATTCTCGAGCTGGGCACGGCCTTCAAATCCACAGGCATTCTTCGGACGCAACATGCGCGATCTGCCATTGCCTGGCCCGCGCCCGCCGCCGTCTGAGCCGAGCACACCATCGCTGATCACCGCACCGACGAGTTAGCACCGGCGGCGTGATGCTTATGTCATATCCTGATGAAACCGAGCGCAAGCACTTTTATTTGACTTTGATTTTCGCGTATTCGGGGTGAGGGGGCGGCGGTTTCAGCTTCATGTCTTCGAG
>DASUGV010000123.1:0-3610 GCA_036273835.1 Rhodocyclaceae bacterium | reverse complement strand
GGTTTGCCAAGCGCCATCGCTTCAAGCAGGACCAATCCCTGTGTCTCCGTGCGCGAGGCGAACACGAACACATCGGCGGCGCGATAACAGTCTGCCAATTCGTGATGCCGATCCAGATAGCCCAGAAAACGTACGTTGCCCTCCAAACCGCGCGCAGCCGACTCCGCACGCAGACTTTCCAGCGCCGGTCCCTCGCCGGTGATCAGCAGCAATACGTTTGGCACGCTACTGCGCACGCGCGTCACCGCATCGAGTAGAAAGCGAATGTTTTTTTCATACGCTACGCGGCCTACGAATAGCAACAACGGACGTTCTTGGGGAATCTGATAACGGCCGCGGAAGTATTCGCCGTCGCCACCCACGAAGCGGTCGGCAGGCAAACCGGTCGGCAGAATGTGTATTGGACGCGTGATGCCATATTCCTTCAACGTATTGGCCATCGCGCTCGATGGCACCGCCAATGCAGCCAGCGCATTGCACTGGCTGCGCGAGAAGCGTCGTGCTGCGCCGCGTAACCACTCGCGCGGCAACCAGGGGATGTAGTGGTAGAGATACTCTTCGAAATAGGTGTGATAGGTCGCGATGGCTGGAACGCCGAGCATGCGTCCAAGTTCCAATCCAGCATAGTGCGCCACGAACGGCGTCTGGATGTGCACCATGTCGAAAGCCGCGCCGCAGTAATGTTTTAACCAGTCCCGAATGGCATTGCGCTTCATCATGCGATCTTCAGGATCCATCGGAAGATAGCGCGACGGAATGCGTACGACATTGTCATTGTTCGTGCGCGACTCCGCACCTTCCGGATATTCCGGCGCGATCAGCGTGGTTCGGGTACCCAGTGCATGCAACTCTGCGCGGAAAGTCTCGATCGAGGTGGCTACGCCGTTGATACGGGGAAAATACACATCCGAAATCATCAGCACATTCATGAACGAGCGTGTGGCCGTAAAGTCATGAACGCCACTTTAAACTCCGATGGTGAATGTTTTATTGCAGGCGGGCGTTGTTTTGCGGGTGACATCAATGACTCCGGCATGAGCGGCGCGGTGCCGGACACATGAATGGATGCGGTGGCTCGCGCAAGCGGCGGTAAAGCGCTACCCTTATGTCTTCGCGCGAACAGTCGGATACAGCATGCATCGTCACGATTCAGACAACTGGACACCTCCGCACCTATTCAACGAGGGCAACGCCGCTGCCGAGCGCGGTACGCGCGCTGTGATGATCATCACGCTCGTCATGATGGTGGTGGAAATCGCCGCAGGCTGGTGGTTCAACTCGATGGCGCTGCTGGCCGACGGCTGGCACATGAGCTCGCATGCGCTGGCTATTGGTCTGTCCGCTTTTGCTTATGCGGCCGCGCGACGCTATGGGAAAGATCACCGTTTCGCATTCGGTACCTGGAAGATAGAAGTGTTGGCCAGCTTTGCCAGCGCACTATTTCTGATTGCTGTAGCGCTGCTGATGGTAACCGCTTCGGTCGAGCGGCTCGTGACACCACAAGTCATCCGGTTCAATGACGCTATCATCGTCGCCATCATCGGGCTGATCGTCAATCTGATATGTGCTCGCCTCCTGCACGATGGTCATGATCCGCAGCATCACGCAGTGGATCATCACGATGATAGTCATTGCGATCATGACGAACACCATCACCACGATCATGCGCATCATCATGATCTCAATTTGAAATCGGCCTACGTACATGTGTTGGCCGATGCCGCCACATCGGTTCTTGCCATCGTTGCGCTATTCGGTGGCAAACTGTTCGGCTGGAACTGGCTCGATCCGGTGATGGGCCTTGTCGGCGCCACGCTGGTAGCGGTGTGGGCCTGGAGTTTGCTGCGTGATTCGGCCAGCGTGCTGCTGGATCGCGAGATGGATCGGCCCGTCGTACAAGCCGTGCGCGATCTATTGAACGACCCGGTATGCGGCGGCGATATCGAAATCGCCGACCTGCACATCTGGCGCGTCGGCCGCGCAAAATATGCATGTATCATGGGTGTGATCACGCACCGCAACGACCTTACGCCCGATGTCGTGAAGGCGATGCTGGCGAATTTGCCCGAGCTTTATCACGTGACGGTGGAGATCAACGTGTGCGGCGGCGCAATACATTCATTGGGTGCGTGACGCTTGGAGTGCCGGATGCATGCCAAAAAAATATCGGCATATTCTCGGGTTCGGATTGCCACAAAAGATTCGCCATACCAGCAATCTCCATAATGATAATGGCATATGTGCGCTACCGCACAGAGTCTTGATGTTCTTCAAGGTTATAAACAATTTACCAAAAGCCGTTGTCATCTTGAGCGCTTTTCGAAGGCGGCGGTGAGTCGTGATTTGGGCCGAGCGCTTTCGTTCCTGAGCGCTCGCAACTGTTCGCAATCTTTTTGCAGATCCAACTTTGGCGAGGTGAATCGATGGAACCTAACATGAGCATGGAAGTGGCCGCTGTTTTATTTGGCATAGCTGCTATCGGTGGCCTGATTATGGCGGGGATGCGCCTAAGTGGAACGCCGCAGCCGCCGAGCTGGCTCGCAATGGTGCACGGGTTGTTGGCGGCTGCGGGCCTAACCTTGCTGATCTACGCTGCATTTACGGTTGGCGTTCCGGGAATGGCGCAACTTGCAATCGCTTTCTTCGTCGTCGCAGCCATTGGCGGCGCCGTACTGAATCTCGTATTTCATTGGCAGAAATTAGCCTTGCCGATACCCTTGATGATTGCCCACGCAGTGCTTGCCGTAATAGGTTTCGTGTTGCTGTTGATAGCAATCTTCGGCCAGCCGCACAGTGGCTAAGCGCTAGACGTTATTCACAATATGTCAAAAGCATTATTTTTGACTTGCTGGCGGAGTGCACTTGTCGCTTGCGATCCACGCTCGTGATTCAATGTAACTGCACGTCACAAAACTGACACATCGTTTGCCCATCGTCGCGGGTTCTCCCAGATAGCCCGCGATGCGTACCCAAAATGCTTCGGCACGTTGGCCGGCGCATTGACGAATGCCGCTGCCACAAGTCATGTGATTTTGAATCCGACTTTAGGCAATACCAAAATGCAATTGCTCAGCTTCTCGAAGCAAGTCAATTCCCGAATCCATAACACAGGTCGTTTCATCGGCTTGCGTAAAAAATAAGCAAAGTGTTTTCCGAATCGTAAATAGTCCATCGTAACAAAACGCAAATAGTTCTTCGGCGCCGGAGCAAGGCCAATTTGCTCATGCCAGATTTATCACGAGGACATAACGCTTAAGCGCAGATCCTTATCGGATGGTGATTCGTAACCGTCAGCCCTGATGTTTCCGTCTAGTACCTCTGACAATTGTTCGATGTCGCGGATCACTCCAAATCATTTCGTCCGCTGCGTTGCCGACAGTTTTTCCACAGAGTCGTCCACCGAAATTGTGGATAAATAATTGTAGCGGCGTGGTGGACCGGTCGCAGTCTATCGTTCGACGTGCTTGATGTCTGTTACCGAGAGTTCCTCATCTTCGTAATCCAGAGGATCTTCGATATCCAAAAAGAGCTCCATCAACCTGATCGCGTTGCGCGCTCAGCATGGCATCGAAATGTTTGTCGATACGCGATTCGCCTCCGATTGAATCAA
>DASUGV010000122.1:0-2739 GCA_036273835.1 Rhodocyclaceae bacterium | reverse complement strand
CCTTGCGTTGGCTTAGCAGTCCGATCTATCGATTTGCTTTCGTATTGCCGCTGGCGCTCGGCGTGATCATCACTGCGCTTTTCGTTCCTCTATACAACGAAGCGGTGAGCGACATCCGTAAGGAAGTCGACAGCGCCGTTGAACTTGAAATCGTCGGATTGGCCGGACAGTCCCGCGCGCAAGGTCTCGAAGGCTTGATCAGATCGATCAAGCGCCGCGTCGCAGAACCGATCGACGACGACGCTGTTTACCTGCTGGCCGACGCGGTCGGCAATAGGATCGTCGGAAATCTTACTGCATGGCCGCACGATGTGTCGGCGTCGAACGATGGAAGCTTTCAAATTACCGAGGCTGACGGCAGCGCGGTACGCGGTCAAGTGATTGTGCTGGATGATGGCAAACAACTACTGGTAGGGAGACGGTCGCCGCAACGAAGTTTCAGTTCACACACTTTTCGCCGCTGGATGATCGCCGGTGTTGTCGCGACTTTTTTTTCGGCGCTGCTGGCATGGCTTTTTGCGCGCAGCATTCAACGCCGTTTGAATGAATTGGCCTCGGGCGCCGAACGGGTGCAGCAAGGCACGTTATCGCGGCGTCTGCCGATTTATACGCGTGGCGATGGTTTGGATCTGCTCGCCGAACGTTTTAATACGGCATTTGCACGCATCGAGCAACTGACGGCAGCGGCGCGCGATGTCTCCTCAGCCATCGCGCATGACATGCGGCGCCCGCTCACGCGACTGCGCAACGAAATTGAAGCGTTGCGGCGCGAAAAAAATAATGACGTTGTACTTGTAAGCAAGCTCGATCGGCTGTTGGAGCATACCGATAATGTCTTGCGAAGTTTCGCTGCGCTTCTGCGCTTGGCGCGACTGGAATCGGGATCACTCGAAGCCGAGCGCAAAGCGGTCGAGCTGGATATCGTCGCAAAAGATGTTGCCGAGTTATTCGAACCGATCGCGGAAGCGGCCGGCCGGCATTTGCGCCTGCAATGGCAGAAAGCGATTGTCCTGGGAGACCGCGAACTGCTGTTCCAGGCTTTCATCAACATCGTCGAAAACGCGCTGCAATATGGCCGGGGAGATATCGATTTTCACGTGAGCGTCGGCGACCGAAAAATTACCTCGGTCGTGCGAGATCATGGCGATGGCGTGCCATCCGATGCGCTACCGCGTTTATTCGAACGGTTCTTTCGCGTCGACACCAGTCGCACAAGCGCCAATGGGTCGGGCGTCGGCCTTGCCTTGGTCGCCGCCATTGCCGAATTCCACGGAGGCCGTGTTGTTGCCGAAAACGCCCACCCCGGCTTGCGCATAACCATGATATTGCCAGCCAGCGTCAAATCGACGCGCGAAGAAATACGAAACGGCGGCTAACTCAATGGTCACATTAGTGGCCACCTTTCCTGAACAGGTTTATCGCGGCAAGTCGAACAGCAGCACTTCTCCGCTGTCTGTCGATCCGGCGAGTACCAATTCCGTCGCGCCTTCAATCTTTGCGCCGTCGCCCGCGCTGTAGCGTGCTCCGTTGAGAAATACCGCGCCACGCGCGACATGCAGATAGCCCAGCCGACCATTTACGTAGTGTGCTTTTACCTCGTCATTTTCATCTAGGACACTGGCATATAAGCGGACGTCCTGATGAATCCTCACGCTGCCTTGTTCGCCATCCGGCGAGGCGATCAAGCACAGACGTCCGCGCATGCTTATGTCATCGACATGAATATCCTGGTAACTCGGCGACACGTTGCGTTCCCGAGGCAGGATCCAGATTTGCAGAAAATGTACCTCTTCGGTTTCCGAAGGGTTGAATTCGCTATGCACGACACCCTGTCCCGCGCTCATGCGCTGCACGTCGCCGGGGCGGATCACGGTACCGTTTCCCATGCTGTCCTTGTGAGCCAGAGCGCCATCGAGCACGTAACTGATGATTTCCATATCGCGGTGACCGTGGGAGCCAAAGCCCTTGCCTGGCGCAACGCGATCCTCGTTGATGACTCGCAGCGGACCCCATCCCATATTGTCCGCGTCGTGATAATCGGCAAACGAGAAGGTGTGGTAACTATCGAGCCAGCCGTGTTTGGCGTGCCCGCGTTCGTGGGAAAAACGCGGAATGATCATGACGCGACTCCGAAAGACGATTTACAAGACTATATGGGGCAAACGCCGTGTATTACCAGTCGGAAGGGACAAGTCAGAGAAACGAAGGAAGTGAGCGGCGTTGAAACACACGCACAATCGATGGCATCGCCGCCGTCGCCGTTGCATGCCGCCGCTCAACCAATAACTACGGCTTGCGCCGCGTCAACTTGAGTCTGCCGGAAGGCATGCCGCTGCGGCGAATACGCATGTCGACACGAAGTTTTCCGGTGTGATAATCGCAAACCGTTCGCGCAATATCGGGCGCCGCGCCAGCTTCAGCAGCAGCTTGTCTCGAGTGAGCAATGCATGCGCAATGCCATCCCACGCGAGCTGCAGGAATTTCTGATCGTCAGGGTCGCCGCATTGCGGCAATGCTTTGGCGGCTTCGATCTCGACCGCACACGCATCCGGAATGCATGTGGCAGCACGTGCGTAGTCCTCGAAAACCGCAGTCTGCGCTGCGCTGTCCAGTTTGAATTGCGGATAAGCCAAGACGCGACGCAATTCTTCCAGGCACTCGTTGCGTGTTAACAGTATTGCACTACGCGAGTCGATACATGCGCGCAGTGGCAATAGGTTTGGATCGCGAAAATGCCAC
>DASUGV010000121.1:0-2098 GCA_036273835.1 Rhodocyclaceae bacterium | reverse complement strand
GGTTCAGAATGTTTGCATGCGCCGATCCGGCGCAGCCCATGTCCCCATATTCCTATTCATGCCCGCTAGTCATTCCGTTCTTCAAACTGAATCATTCGCTACCGCAGACATCAAGTTCGCGTATCAAGATGGTTCGATGCTGGTGATCAATAAGCCCAGCGGTTTGCTCTCAGTGCCAGGACGCGGCAGCGACAAGCAGGATTGCGCGTCGTCGCGCGTGCAAGCACTGTTCGCCGATGCGTTGATCGTGCATCGTCTTGACATGGCCACTTCCGGCTTGATGGTGATGGCGCGCGGCATCGAAGCACAACGACAGTTGAGTATTGCATTCCGCGATCGCGCAGTATGCAAACGTTATATTGCCTTGGTAGCAGGCCACGTCAAATCCGCTGAAGGCTTGATCGATTTGCCGCTGATGGCTGACTGGCCCAACCGGCCGCGCAAGAAAGTCGACCTGGAAAATGGCAAGCCTTCGATCACGCGCTATACGGTTTTGCAGTACAACGCGCGCGATGACATGACACGTGTCGCGCTGGAACCGGTGACAGGCCGCTCGCATCAACTACGCGTGCACATGCAGGCACTCGGACATGCAATTGTGGGGGACGCGCTTTATGCCAGCGAACTAGTGAGAGATCAGTCGCCACGCTTGATGCTTCATGCGCAATCGCTGATCGTTCCTCATCCTCTTACTGCCGAACGCATGTGCTTTATCAGTGAAGCGCCGTTTTAGAGTTGCCCGTTTCAAGTTGCCAGCAAGTTGCATTTGCATACAAAAAACGGCTCATTCGTAACCAAGTGCGGCCTAGCCGCAGCATACAATTCAACTCGGTGTGCTAGCGTACAGAACACCGCAGTCAGAAATGTAAGCATTGATTCGTAATATTTTCGAAGCTCTTTGGAACGACACGAATTTGCTGCATAAGAAATATCGCAGACGCTTTTGGGATGCGCGGGAAGAAATTTATCGAACGCTCATCCAGTCGTTTCAGAGTAGCGCTGCAATAAATCAATATCCGAAAGGTGGTAGCTATGTCTATTCGAAAATTTTTGTTGTGTTCATGCGTAGCAGTGATGACGGTTCCAACCGTTCAGGCGGCACGCCTAGATCTCGATATCAATGTCGCACCGCCGGCGCCACGGGTTGAAGCTGTTCCTGCGCCACGGCATGGTCGAGTGTGGGCGCCGGGTTACTGGCGCTGGAATGGCCGTCGTCATGTCTGGGTAGCCGGCCATTGGATGCGTGATCGCCCCGGTTTTGTGTGGGTGCCGGATCGCTGGGATGCGAGAGACGGGCATAATCATTTCGAGCCCGGTCACTGGGATCATCGTTAATTTGCCTCGTTGAAATAGTAGTCATGATTGAGCCCGCGCTCACTGGAGCGCGGGCTCAATCGCATGCAAAGTCGTCTGCCAAGGTTTGAAAGGCAATGGCAGTCCGCCATGGCGAAAGAACCGCGATAGATCGCGCAGGTCGTACTTTTGTCGTGGAGTGAGCGCCGCATACATCGACCGTGCGGCGGCTCGTTTCTCGATTTCGAGCGTATGACGTTGTCCTGTTTTGGCGACAACGAGAAACGGTACGAGAAATGTTTTGTGTATCTTTACCCTGTCGCCCAACACGTGGCTTGCTTCAGTGAGGTCGCGAAGACTGAAGGCCGCACGGAGCGAATTGAAATAGTCCACCGTAAAAATCGCCGGCTGCGTCGACTTGCGATCTTCGGCAAAAAATCGCTGAGTGGCCATTCGCTTCAACCGTCCGAAATCCGCGAAATATAGTGCCCCATCCGGTTTGAGTATTCTGCGTACCTCATAGCAGGTGGCGCGCAGAGCAGCCATGTCCGGCAGATGATGCAGAGACATCGTAGAGATGACGCCGTCGATGGACACATCCGAAAATTGCCCCAGCCGCTCCATATGACCTTGCTGAAATGCCACGTTACTCACGCCACAACGTATGACGTTATCATGTGCAAGGTCGAGCATTTTCTGCGATGCGTCGATGCCGATGAAATTCGCGGCCGGATTCAGCCGGGCAATTTGCACAAGCTGATTCGCTGGACCGCAACCAAGGTCCAATACGGTGTCGCCAGGCTTG